>JAFGGF010000109.1 GCA_016930735.1 Prolixibacteraceae bacterium | reverse complement strand
TGGCAATTATTTTTATTGCCGGATGTTCTGATTCTGCTTTAGATGATGATGTAATGCTCAAAGGAGGTAAAAAAGTAAAAACTGAAGTTGCCAATACCTGTGTATCAATTCAGGATGGTATTTTAACTTATTCTGCGGCTCACTTTCTTGCGGGGGAACCATTAACAACAGGATACGATATTTTTGGATACAATTACCAAGCTCACTTGTTCAAAGGTTCTTATGTCAATGCTTATTTGGGTGCAGCTGGATTTCCACCTTATGAAGGTGATGATGATGCTTACTTCGCAGAAAATCCTGCAGTTGTAAATCATTGGGCGTGGCCTTACAGGATGTATGAAATTGATATGAAATGGAATGATGCCTGGCTTGCAAATACTGATTGCCATGGAGATGAAAGTTTAGACAGGCATTATAGATTACCTTCTTATATCGGTTCCGGTGCATGGGAAATGTATTCTGAAAAAATGGGTGGGCCGGATGGTTATACATATAAATGCAAGATTGTTGCAGCACCTTCTGATGCAGTTGCTGACGGAGGAGTGTGGTATACTTCAGATGGTGTTGAAATAGGGCCGGTTATTTGGGGAGAATTTGCTATTATTCAGGAAGTGCAAGGAGGCAGTGGAGTTGATGATCATGGTTTGCTTTATAAAGGATTAGATCATACAGGATTAGGTGGCTGGTAAAATATAATGAAATAAATATTAATGAAACCGCTCTTTTCAGGGTGGTTTTTTTGTGCTTTATGTCAATTGTAATTGTTTTTGATCTATGAGGATTGTACCTTTGAAATTACTTTCAATTCAAAAACTATGAAAAAGTTCCTGAAAATTCTGGGCATTGTTATCCTGATAATTATTGTTGGTATCCTTGGTTATACATATATCAGTTTTAATTCCTATTCGCCAGGCAAGGTAGAATACGAAGTCGACCAGTCGAAAATGAAATATTTTGAGGATTCTTATGAATCCTGCCGTGAATCTTTTATCAATTCTGCTGATATGTGTTGTGAAAGATTTTTTAAAGTTGAAATTTTTTCAAAAGCAGTACCTTCAGGAGTTGATTCAACTCTAAAAATTGATTTTTGTTACGTGCCGGCCCAAAAAGAAAGTAAAAAACTTTTAATCTTAACTTCAGGTGTTCACGGAATTGAAGGTTTTGTCGGAAGTGCGGTTCAGCAGATGATAATCGACCAGTATCTTAAAACAGGAATGCCGGATGATCTGGGAGTTTTATTTATACACGGGATCAATCCTTATGGATTTAAATATACCAGAAGAGTAACGGAAAACAATATTGACTTTAACCGGAACTGCGATACTGAAATGACACTGTTTTCAAGCGAAAATGCAGGTTATACCGATCTTTACGATATGTTAAACCCAAAGGGGAAAGTTATTTCAGGCAGCCTGAAAAATAAATTTTTCATGTTGGTTGCAATAAATAAATTGATGCAGGAATCAATGTCTGCTTTAAGGCAGGCAGTTTTGCAAGGTCAATATGAATATCCCGAAGGACTGTATTACGGAGGAAATAATTTTGAACCGCAACTTTCAATAATCGGTGAAGTGATAAGTGAGAAATCAGCTGATTATGATACGATATTAAATATCGACCTGCATACGGGTTACGGCGCAAGGGGTGTTTTGCATTTATTCCCAAATCCGGTAGAAGACTTGAATGTGAAACAGAAGATGGAAGAAATTTTTACCGGCTATCAGATCGACTGGGGTGATTCAGACGACTTTTATACCATCAATGGTTCATTCAGTGATTATATCGGGAAATTAATCCCTGATAAATTTTACCTCCCGATGACATTTGAATACGGAACTTTGAATTCGCAGACTACTATTGGATCGGTAAAATCAATTCATAATATGATCCTTGAAAACGAGGGGAAAAGATTTGGTTATCAATCAGAAAGGGATAGTTTAAAAGTATTGGAGAATTTTGTTGAAATGTATTATCCTACATCTGAACCCTGGAGGAGTAAAATTATGAACGACACCTACATAATTATGGAACAGCTGTTTGATCGTTTTTAATTTGATTCGGAAAATTTTGTATCATTAAATTCTCCCTGCGTTCAAGACATGCTTCATGTTGCTCAATCAAAATATGTATTTTTTCTATGTTGAGGGAATCAATGATATCAAGTTTTTCTGTAACAGAATTATTCTGAAAATCACCTGCCGGACAATTTTCTGACCTTACTCCAAACGGACATTCTAGCATTAATCCAAATAACCAAAGTTTCTGGTCATTTAATTTCATTTTTATTTATCATTCCAATTCAAGGGCAAGGTAAGGGTTTAAATGTTATCTGATAAATAGGGATTTCCCTTAATATTAATTAAGAAAATTGGAAAATTTACCTGGTCTCCCTTAACGACAGGCAAACTTCATGATAAAAAAGAATGCTGCAAAGTAATTCGTATTCGAGGGATTCAGCTACCTGATATTGTTCAATAAGCGAAAGGTTCCTGTATTCATTAACAGGGCAGTCGGAAAGTGGTTTACCCATAGGGCATTCCCTTATTAATCCGTATAACTGAAGCCGTTTTGCCGAAAGTTCCACTTTGTATATCCTTTGGTTTCCAATGATGTTATACAAGATAGAAAAATTATTTTATTTTCTGTTAACGATTTTACTGATTTTTAACAGGGATTTTTAAGGTTAAATTAGAAATTGCATTACTATTTTATTTTTATTTTATTCACTTTCCCAAATCTTAATACCTGAAATAGACAGGAATAAAACTGTTACTGTAATAAAGATTATCTGAAAATAAATATCCATTCTGTTTCCTGATTGAAAAACGATATTACTGCCATGAATCATCCCTGCAACCAGTCCACCAGAAATAAATGCAAACTGGTTCATTTTTGTCCATTTATGGTTAAGCCATGATTTTGCAATAATTACAGCAAAAACCAGAACAGCCAGTCCAGCGAGATGAACCGACCAGGGAGGTAAAAATTTTGTTTCCATAAAAACAGGATACAATCCGGCCAACCATAAAAGACAGGCAATAAACGAAGCTAATCCGGAAATAACTGGTGAAACAGATATGGTATTATTCCCTGTAGGAAAGCCTGGCTTAAACTTAAATGTCAGGAAAATAATTAAAGCAATTATAATGAGAACGATAAGTTTTAATAAAAATAAGGAATTGAATCCGGAAAAAGAATTCAATACCAGATAAAGAAAAATACTGCTCAGGACAAACAGAACCGTAAAAATCCATAATCCTGTTTTTGAAAGCCAGGGTGTGAATTTCTGTTTCGGAAAAATTATTTCTGTAAAAAGGATTGGAATTGTTATACTGAAAATAGCATGGTAACCAACAATAAACTGAGCCCATACAACATTGGTACCAAATACCCTTCCGAAAGTGAGGTTATTGCCCAGAAATTCAGGATTAAATATCGATTGAAGCACAAATCCTTCTTCAAATAAACCAAATGCTATTCCAGCCAGGAATACACCCACCCAGCCTGTTTTATACCTGAAAGCCATTTCCCGGATAAGAAGTGCAGCCGATCCGTAAAAAACAAACTCAACAGGCCATTCATTTGCCCTGCTTAACGGAGTTGATCCCATTAATATTTCGGGAATAAAGGTTGAAATAAATACCAGGGAAAGGACGGGGAAAAATCTGTTTTTAAATTCAGTTTGCTCTTTCATAAGGTTCAGTTTAGTTATAAATAGCAGTGAATTATTTAAACTTTAAGAAAATTGAAAAAATTCCTGTAAAAAATTTATAATCGATGAATGCCGGCAAATTATACTATTTTTATCCGAAATTAACTGTAAAACTTAAATCAACGAAGATGCAGGTTAAAAAAATTATACTGATAATAATTTTCTCTTTATTAGGATTTTCTACCGGATTTGCCCAGTCGGTTGAAACTAAACTAATTCAAATAGATACCAAAGAAACTTTTCAGGAAATTACGGGTTTTGGTGCTTCCCTGGCATTTTATGAGAACTGGCTGACAGCCCATCCGAACAGGAATGAAATTTATAACATTATTTTTAAGGAATTAAGCCTTGATATCCTCAGGGTGAGAAATGCTTATGGTTATGATAATGGAATGGTCGGGCGTGTAAAACAATTTGCCACCGCGGCTAATATACAACTGGGGCATCCTATTGATATATTAGTTACTTCCTGGGGACCACCTGCTTCGTTAAAAAGTAACAATGAAAGAGTTAACGGTGGTACAATCAAATATTCTGTTGAGGAAAATAAAGTAGTATTTGATTATGGTGCATTTGCCAACTGGTGGAACGAATCACTGGATAATTATAATGCCAACGGAATTTATCCCAGGTACATCGGTATTCAAAATGAACCGGATTTCAGTGCTTCATGGGAGTCGTGTCTGTTGAAGCCTTCAGAGACAATTAATTCCACAGATACCATTGCCGGTTATAACAAGGCGTTGGATGCGGTTTATGATGTTGTTTCTCAGCGCGACAGCGTCCCTTATTTCCTTGGACCTGAATGTGTGGGAATTGGTTATGGAACCTTACAGAATTATATTAACGCACTCGACCTTTCAAAACTCTACGGAATAGGGCACCATCTGTATCACGGTGCTGAAAGCGGAACTGTGGAGGGCGATCCGTTTACATCCTCCTATTATAGGACAGTGGGCAATTTCCATCCGGAAGTGCCCCATTTCCAAACCGAATATTCAAGGGCCGATTGGTTTTCGGTTGCTGCAATGATGTATCAAACCCTGGTTGAGGAAAGTGCAACTGCTTTTTTATACTGGGACCTGGTTTGGGTCAATGGCGGAGGGCTGGTAAGTATTGATAATCCCTGGGACAGAAACAGCTGGGGCAATACAAAAGGATACAGGCGCACAAAGTTTTTTTATGTATTCAAACATTATTCAGCATTTATTCATCCAGACTGGAAACGTATTGGTACAACTAGTATAAATAATAACCTGAAATCGGCTGCATTTATCAGTAATTCTTCCGATTCTGCATCGTTTGTTGTAATTAATCGTTCTGAAACAGATACTTTTAAAATTCAGTTGGATATACCGGATTATAAAATTGAAGAAGCTGTTTCCTATTCCACTTCGGAAAATGAAAATTTCAAATCAACAAATTACCTTGCCGACACCCTTTTGGTTGTACCTCCCAAATCGGTTAATACAGTTGACTTACGTTTGTCTAAAATAAATACTGCAGCTGAAATTATTCACAAACAAGAAGATTTCCTGAATGTATCAAATTTTCCGAATCCATTCTCAGAATCTACTACAATCCGGTTTAACCTGAAGAAAAGTTCAGAAATCAGCTTGTCAGTATTTAACATTGGAGGACAGCAGGTAGTGTTTGACCGGTTGGGTGATTTACCTTCAGGTAATCATAACATTACCTTTAACAGGAATCGGCTTGAACCAGGTCTCTACTTTTTTAAACTGGAAAATTCAGTAGGGGAATTTGGTTTAGGTAAACTGATGGTTCAGAATAAAAATTGAGAAGAAATCAGAATAAAAAAGCCCCGGAAATTTCCAAGGCTATTAAAATAACAATTAGTTAAATCTTCTTCAAAAAATTGCCAGTTAATGACAACAGTTACATATCCATCAGAATCAATAACTCCATGAACATCATATGCTGTAAAATGTCTTCCATCTGGCAATAATAAAGCTAACCTAGCAATATCTAATTGATCTGTTATAAACAACCTTCTCTTGTTTTTTGAGAATAGACATTCCGCCTCTTGACATTATGAACAAAAGTTTGAAAAAAGAAACAATATCAATTTGATTTTCTGAGCTTTTTGTCATAAATTTGGTTATTGATTTGATAAAAACCCAGGTAAATGCAAACTCAAACCATTTTAAAAAAACAGGTTTAAGATTTACTGTTGGTATATGCTGTACATATGTAAATTTTAAAAGTTCTGCCATGAGAAATAAAATTATCCTTACAGGAATAATTCTGATAACGATAATCATTTTTATCAGATGTCAGGAAGAACTGTTTGAAACATATCCACCTTTGGTTTTAAGTGGTACTGTAACACATGTAAGTGTTTATGGTGGGAATGATGGTGCAATCGATTTAATCGTAACAGGTGGCTTAAAGCCTTATGCTTTTTTGTGGTCAAATAATCAAACAACAGAAGATATAGATGGATTGAGTTTAGGCTTTTATTATGTTTCGGTAATCGATTCTGTGGGGCAACAGGCAAAAGATACTTTTGTCGTTATTGAACCTGCCCCGGAAGACATAGAGGTTCAATTTGAAACAAACAACCCATCGGAAACCGGTGCTTCCGACGGTAGCATCAACACAACTGTTACCGGAGGATATTTGCCGCTGAGTTTTTTATGGTCGAATGGTGAAACAACGCAAAATATTTCAGGATTAATGGCCGGTACTTATATACTAACAGTTACTGATGATGCTGGGAATACAAAAATGGACACCATTATTTTAACCGATCGTTTAACCGATGTTAGCGGGAATGTATATGCAACAGTCCGAATTGGTACCCAAACCTGGATGAAGGAAAACTTAAGGGTAACCTGTGCCCCGGATAGCTCTGAAATAGATGGTTATTCATACAGGAATGATACTTCGTTTGTAAGAACCTATGGAAGGCTTTACGACTGGAATGTTGCAATGAATGGATCTGTTGAGGAGAGAGCACAGGGCATATGCCCTGATGGATGGCATATTCCCAGCGATGAAGAATACATGGTACTGGAAATGTATCTGGGAATGACGGAGGAAGAAGCTCAGATGATAAATAAGTGGAGGGGTACCGATGTTGGAACAAAATTAAAAGAAGGCGGCAGTACCGGTTTCGACGCCATGTTGTCAGGAAGGAGGTTGCCTTCAGGAGGTTACAGTTTAATAGGGCAGGTGGAATATCTATGGACTTCGACTGAATACGGCAATTATGCATGGAGAAGGTGCCTCGATATCAATGCAAATGATGTAGGGAGATGGAATACATTCACTAAAAATTATGGTTTTTCAGTAAGATGTATAAAAGATGAATAAAAAGATTTTATATGGAATTGGATTATTTCTGTTAATCCTCCACTTCGGTTGTGGTGAAAATGATCCGGAAGAAACAGGCCCTGTTCAGGAATTGAATTTTATATCGCTTGAAGCAGAAAAAGACACACTTTTTTCAGGCGATACTACTTTAATAAAAGCTATAGCCACCGGTTCGGACCTTGAGTTTTTATGGTCAGCTACAAAAGGCGACCTGCTGGGTTCCGGGTCAGAAGTGATTTATGCATCTTCACGTTGCCATGTGGGAACTAACCAGGTTACATGTGAGGTAATCGATAAAAATGATCAGTCAGAAACTAAAACCATTGATATTGTTGTTATTGAATAGAAAATATATTGCTATAATCGTATTCGTCCTTTTCCCTGTATTGACAAGGTCACAATGTTTAAGTTCTGTAAATCCGGTGGGTGGGACTGATAATCTCCTGGTGCTGGAAAAAAAATCACTTAGGGTCATTACTTTTTATAAGTTCGGGCAGGGGAACCGATACTATGAGAAGAATAAACATGCCGACTTTAATCTGATAAACAGGGCATTCTATAATTATGTCTCGACATCAATTGGTTATGGATTAACTTATAAACTTACTCTTGAACTTGAAACCGGGTATTTTTTTAATAAAAGCCAGGAATATAATCTGGATCCAATTTACAAATTAACCGGGAAAGGGATTTCCAATTTTGTTTTACTGGCAAAACACAGCCTTTTTACCGACCCGGTTAAAAGGATTTATTTAACAGGCGGGCTGGGTCTGAAAATCCCCGGTTCACGAAATCCTCAGTATGTAAAAAATGTACAATTGCCTGTAGAGGTACAACCAACTATCGGGGCATATGGTACAGTAATGAATGCCATTTTTGTGAAAGAAAACTCAGGTACCGGGATGCGGTATTTTTTTACCAGCCGGGTTGAATCCAATGCTCCGAATAAAAAAGACTATCGCCTGGGAACTGCAGTATTTACCTCGGTATATATTTCAAAGCACCTGATGTTCCCGAGGTTGAAAGGCGACTGGACTACCATCCTGCAGGTGCGGAATGAGTTCAGGGGAGTTGATAAAATTGAAGGAGTCAAAAAGGAATCTTCAGGGAGCAACCTGTTTTTTATTACTCCGCAAATCAACTATGTAATAAAAGAAAAATGGTATTTATCGGCAATGACCGATGTTCCCGTTTATCAATATTTTAAAGGTACACAATTGGGGGCAGGTGTTGGATTAACGTTTATCGTTTCCAGGACATTCCGGTTGTAAAATCTGAATTATTTATCTTCCGAACCGATAGGAAAGCTTGACAAGGAAAATATTATCAGCCGGCTGATGATACAGGCTTTTAATATCTCTGGTAAAATCAAACGATCCGTTGTTGACATAAGCATTACGCGATTGCGACCAGACCAGGTAAAGAGTTGATCCGGGGAGATACTCCCAGCGTAACACCATATTCGAAAGAAAAGTTTTTACATTAAAGTCTGGTTTATTTATATAATAATCCGTAATTCCATCAATATTATCATCTATGGTAAAAACATTCCATTGATTATTAAAACCGATTTGCTGCTGGTTGTAAAACTGAAAGCGGTCATATGTTTTTTTGGCCTTACTGTCGATTATAAATTTATAATCGGAATATTTACCCGTTGCAATAAAAGGTTGCCCCCAGTACTGGATTGAAAAATCGGGAGTTATGCTGCAATCGATCCTGAAAGACATGTTCAGTGTATTTTGCCTGATGCGTGCAAAAATATAACGCATATCGCTGTTGTAATTTTTTTGCGTTACATACTGAAGTTCGTTATTTGACAAATACATCCCCGGAGTTATATCAAAACGTAATGCATCGATTGGTCGGAAACCAATATTCAGGCTTGTGCTCACACTTTTACTGTAATCTTTTTCTAAACTGATATTTCCTTCACCAAATATTTGAAACGTTAATTTTTTTTGTGGATTAGTTAAAAGACTCATTTGCAAAGTATTGTAAGCGGGATTTTTTAATGCAGGCCCTCCTCTCATCGTTGTGCTGAACAGTTGCTCACCATTGTACTGAAAAGATGCAGAGGCATTCCAGTAATTTTTAAACTGGACACTTCCGTTTGCTACAACTCCGAGCATGTTTTTATTTCCACCAAAATCCCAGAGTACAAATTCACTGGCATTTAAAGTAACGGTTCTGAAGATAAAAAAGGGATTATAAATCTGATAATTGATCCAGGTTGACTCAGTTATACGATCGACCTGCTGGGCAAATCCCACATCGTTTATTTCCAGCCCCGGTGATTTCCATGTAAGAGAAGCTCCGAATTTAAGTTTACCCCCGATTTTACTTATATCAAATTTTCCACCATATCCACTCAGCGAAGTTCTTGTGGAATCATATTCAAGGTAATCGGCATCGGGCCGTTGGAAGTTTCTGATATAAGCTTTTTGTGTGAGAGAGATGGCATTTGTACTGCCATTCACCCGGCTGAAATAAAGCCCACCGATCATCCGCCATTTTTGATTGTTCCAGCGGTGCATCCAGTCAACTCCCCCGCTAAAGGCACTTTTATGTAAAAAATCGAGAAGAGGATCATTAATGTCGCGGTTTACAGCAGTTGCTATTCCTCCTATATAAGAATTTCCATCATTAAAATCTTTTTGAATCCGTCCAATCAGGTAATTAGTCATCGGTTCAACTACCTGTGTCCGACTTTCGTTGATGCTGCGTATTTCGGCATTTTCTTCCGATATGACACTTTCAAGCAAACCGATTGACCACCCGTTTTTTGTTTTGCCGGAAATCTTGGCTGCTCCGAGGATTCGGGTAAATTCAGGTGCTTCATTATATTCATCCTGGTTCAGTACCGGTTCGTAATTCGGCCGGCGTCCAATTCTTCTGGAATAAAAAAGCATATCTCTTATCCATTCTCCATCACCAATATCGAGTTTGTAATTAAGAATATTTTTCCCTTCAATAAAAAAAGGCCTCTTCTCCTGATAGTAAGTCTCATAGGTTGAAAGATTTATAACCGAAGGATCGGCTTCAACCTGTCCAAAATCAGGATTGATTGTTAAATCCATTGTAAGATAATTGGTCAATCCGACCTTGGCATCAAGTCCGGCGTTGAAACCTGTTTTAAATCCTTCCGACCGGAAAGGATTTTCAGGATTTTTTTCAAATGTTTCCAATCGGGCAACAGCGTAAGGTATTATATCGAGGACATTTTTAGGTTTTATGCCGGAAATTCCTTTCAGTTTTCCAAAATTAGCGATATAGGCAGCCTGATCACGTTTCATGGGTTGCCAGATTGAAATCTCATCGTTCCGGAAAATATACCTTGTGATCTGCATTCCCCAGGTTTGATTCTCGCTTTCATCAAACCGCAATTGAGTCAGGGGGATGGCTATTTCGGCATTCCAGCCTTCTTCAGTAAATGCAGTTTTAACAAACCAGATCGGATCCCAGGTATTGTCTTCTGTAACATTATCGCTGTGGGTTACATCAGTTTTAACACCGGCAGCCGAAACGTTAAAACCAAAGGCTGTACGTTTGTCGTTATACGAATCGAGGTTGATGCTCAGGATATCACCTTCGGCATAATCGCGTCGGGTCATCCTGGTAACAATGCTGTCGGGATTATTATCCAGCGCTTTAATAGCTAAATAAATGTTGTTTTTATCGTAGATTATGGCAAATTCGGTTTGCTGGTAAGGTGGTTTCCCTTCGTATGGACTGTACTGGATAAAATCGCCGTCCCAGTTTGCCAATTGCCAGGCCGGTTCGTTAAATTGCCCGTCGATAGTAATATTGGCATTTTCCTGTTTTTGGGTTGTGTATTCACGAAATTTTATTTCCTGAGAAAAGGATGTCAGGCTAATAATTAATAAAGTGAAAGTTATTAGTTTTTTCATTTTAGCTGGTTAGGCACAATTCATTATTGGTTAAAAATAGTAGAAAAAACGGGGAATGAATTTTATTTTGGGTAAAAATGAATAATGGGGAGATTTATTCTTTTATATTAATCATTTTAAAATAATCCCTGTTTATTATTGGTTCAGTATTTCAATTCTTTTAAATGATTTAGAAATAATATTTAATTTAGCAGAACATTATTTGTGTAAGATCAATATTAAAAGAGTAGTTTAGTTATTAATAATCAGGCAAATGCAGGAAAAACGTCGATTGGCAGCAATTATGTTTACCGATATGGTAGGCTACAGTGCCCTGACTCAGGAAGACGAGGCATTTGCACTTGATTTGCTGGAGGAACACAGGCAAATATTGCGGTTTTTTTTCCAACAGCACGACGGGCGTGAAGTTGAAACCGTTGGAGATGCTTTTTTGGTTGAATTTGCAAGTGTCCTGGACGCTGTTAATTGTGCTATTGAAATCCAGAAAGGGCTCTGGAAAAGAAATCTGAAAGTCCCTGAAAAAAATCAAATTAAAATAAGGATCGGTATTCACTTAAGCGATGTTGTGCCCAAAGGCAAAAATGTACTTGGCGATGGAGTAAATATTGCTTCAAGGATTGAAGCATATGCTCCGATTGGTGGTATTTGTGTTTCCGAAGATGTTGCAAGACAGGTTCAGAATAAAATTGATTTTTCTCTGGCAAAAATTGAAAAGAAAAAACTTAAAAACATTAAAAAGCGAGTCACAATTTATATTGTCGAATTTGAGTGGCTTGAAGTTAGCCCATTGAAAAAATCATTTAAGGTCTTTAAAAATTATATTCTTTTCATTGTTTTGATACTGTTTGTAATAACCTCTGTTTTTCTTGGAATAAAATTTTCAGACAGATTTTTTAGTGAAAATAAAATTCAGGTTGAAAATCAGGAATGGGCTAATTCGGTTGCAGTACTTCCGTTTGTTGATTTAAGTTCAGAAGGCGATCAGGAATATTTTTGCGACGGGACCACAGAGCAGATCATTACAAACCTGGCCCGGTTAGGTACTTTAAAAGTGATTGCCAGAACATCGACAATGAAATTTAAGGGATCTGATAAAACAATACCTGAAATCGGGAAAGAACTGAATGTTAATAATATTCTTGAAGGCAGCATAAGAAAATATGGAAACAGGATAAGGATTACAGCCCAATTGGTAAAAACCCTGGATGGATCTCACATCTGGGCTGAAGAATACGACAGGGAAGACAAAGAATTATTTATTATTCAGGATGACATAGCAAAATCGATCGCAGACACTTTGTATAAAAAGCTTTCGCTGGATGAAGAGAATCTTATTAAATCAAAGAGTACTCCTGATATTAAAGCATATGAATATTTTTTGAAAGCCCAGTTTATACACAGAAACAAATTCTGGTCATCTGCAAATATTATGGATTTTAAAGAATCGGAAAGTATGTTTTTAAAAGCAATTGAGCTTGATTCAACTTATGCGCCGGCATATGCAGGGCTGGCAGATTTGTACAATACATATTGGAATACGCAGGTTTTAAGCGATGTTGAAAGAATGAGATGTTTAAATCTCCAGGAAAAATATATTAATATTGCATATGATCTGGATAAAAATTCTGCTGATGTCAACAGGGTTTTAGGCTGGATTTACGGTGCAAGAAATCAGATCGATAAAAAATTTGAATACATAAAAAAGGCGGTGGAACTTGATAATAACGATCCGGAAAACATCAGTGCCATGGGAATTTGTTTCGACAACATTGGATTAAAAGAAATTGCCCTGGGTTATTATGACCGGTGTATTAAACTGGATCCGTACGATGCCAAAAATTATTATTATGTGGCAAATATCTACAATCATTTAGGGCAAATGGAAAAATCCAAAACATATTACAGAGAAGCATTAAATCTGGAGCCAAACGATCCGAAATATCTGCTGAATTATATTTTGTTGTTGCTTCAGATGAAAGAAAATAAAGAAGCTCTAAAATGGGGTGCCCTTTATAATCAGTATTTCCCGGCAACACAGGATAATCAGTTTTTAAAGGCAGTATTTTTAGCCTATGGCAATGAAAAAGAAAAAGCCCTGGCAGTAAATCTCCATTCTGAAAATAGAATGAGGATTTGCCTGATTTTACAGATGAATAATATGGCTGTTAATTTAATGGAAAATTATTTTGAACGTGTTAAAGATTCTGAAAGGTCTAATTATATCGAAATGATGTATAATCCAATTTATAATTTTTTACGTTCAGATACCCGGTTTCGTGAATTATTGGCTCAGCAAAAGGAAATATACCAAAGAAACCTGAAAAAATACGGAGGGATTAGCAATCAGATTGATTGATTGTTTATCCAATCTCCATTTAATTCTCTTAAAATAGTGGGGAGTTGACAAATCAGTCAAGAGGATGTGGAATTATTTTTCTTCAAATCTTTCAGTACATTAATAATAACCCAATAGCAATCGGATTGGCGTGGATTTAAGTATGAGCATCAAGTTTTTATGATTCAGGAAACTACAAAAAAATCAGCCTGTTTATTCTTTCGATAATCAATTAAAAATTTAAAGCTAATTGTTTAATGGTAGCCAAGTGTTTAATATAAACGGAATCAATTAATCCATTTCTGTCAGGTGGAACATCAAGCAGAAGGTTTGTTTTCCTTTCATTGAACTGTTTTAATCTTGCAGCAACATCTTCTGCTTCCAGGAGTTTTATTTCACCGGTATGCCAGAACCAGATTCCGTTTGCATCGATACAGTCACACAACTCTGAAACATTTGTATTCTCCTGAGGTGGAATGGCAGTCTCAGGATTGGCCTGAATCCTCCAGGGATATTCATACCCGATAATATCTGAATCTGTATAATTATCGGCATTATTTGCAATTACAATACATTCGGGCTGCAGTTTATGTACCAGTGTTTTTAATTGCAGCCAATTGTTTCCGGTATATTTATTTGAATACTGGTCGAACCACATTAAATCGATCTTTCCATAGCCGGTCAGCAACTCAGTTACCTGTTTCTCAATAAATCCTTCAAAATCACCTTCGGCTTCCGGTGGCAGGCCGTGGAAATCTTTTTGTCCGGGTTCGAGTGAATTCCCGTAGGAATAGGAATAATCGCCTGGCAGGCAGTAATATAAACCGACTTTTATACCTTTTTCGCGGCAGGCATCGACAAATTCCTTTACAATATCTCCCTTTCCGTTTTTATAGTTCCTGAATGCGGTAATATCGTGGGTAGTGTATTTGCTGTCCCACAAACACCAGCCGCCGGTGTGTTTGGCTGTAAAAACTGCATATTTCATTCCTGCCGATTTGATCACTTCGGTCCACTGCCCGCAATCGAGGTTAACCGGATTAAACAGCATCGGATCTTCATACCCGGTGGCCCATTCCCTGTCAATATAGGTTGCCATATTAAAATGGAGGAACATGCCATATTTCCAGCTACTGAATTCTTCCTGTTTTTTCTTTAATGCTGATTCTGCCTGAACAGAGGAACGGCAATTTGTCATTTGTGAAAGAACGAAAAAAAGGACAGGGAGAAGTGTCAACCCGGACCTCAATTTCCCCAATGTTTTAAAAACCGGTTTTTTCATTTGGTAAAATTGTTTGTTTTTAGAAATATTATAAATAATTCGCATGCTGATAGGTGACGGAATTAGAGTATTGTGTGTGTGAATGTTTATTATGTTTGTTTCATATAAATTGGTATTATAAAGGTACAATGATAAAAACGATCGTTATTTTACAGTACAATTAAAAATACAGAAAAAATATACATGTTCCTATGAGGGTGCACCGATAAAATACATTTACTTTTCGTTACTTCTTGGTTGGATTTATTTTATACTCTTTAAAGCAAAGACTTGCATAGATTATATATTGTTGGTTTAGATTTACAATTTTTTAACTTGTTCTAAAAAAACAAAAAAAATTCTGATGTTATTTGGTGAGCTCTTCAAAACTTCTATTCATCAGAATTGAATACCAATCATATTTTAAGAGAATCATTTTGACTCAAAAAGCCGGTATCCGATTCCAAATTCAATTACTTCAGCCCGAAACAAAGGAATTGCCCTTATAACAATAATCCCGACGATGTTTTTGAAATAATATTTAAATCCGGTTTTGTAATACCTCCTCGAAGAATAATATTCTGTGCTTCCGAGGTAAAGTCCGTATGCTCCGAATGCAGCGAAATTTCCAAACAAAAATTCATTGTGAATATTAATACCGTAACGGAAATTCAGGTTTCTCTGTCCTGTATAATTCTGAAATTCCCTGGCTAATGTTGTTAATGAAGTATTATTAGAAAAATCGAATCCCAAACCCAGTTTATTGATCCTGGAAACCTGTTTTGAATAATTGACCGATAATCCTGAAAAAGAATATTTTTTATTGCCTCCTTCAATTTCTTTTATTCCGGTCGAAACAAATGCCCAGTATTCATTTTTTATTAACGGAAGTTTTTCAGGCTGAACCTGAATGTTTTGTTCTTTCGGGTTCAGCAGTTTTCCTCCAACGGTAAAATTGCTGTTCATCAGGTTAATACCAAGGTTTGGTGCTTTTAAAAGTCCGTTTGAAAAATGATTAAATCCAAAAGAATATTCAAAATAAAAATGTTTGGCAATTAATCTGGTATAAAGCCTTGCTTCTCCGTTAATATTGAGATGTGAACCAATGACCTGGTTTAAGGGATTTGTTAACGGATCGGATATTTTCGATAAATAACCCAGTCCGACGGCTGTTTTTAATCCAAGGTCAAAAACCTTTTTTTGCTTAATAAATGAAAAAAAAAGGAATCCCCTTAAGGCATAAGAATTTCCAACAATTCGGGGGCTGTTAAACGATTCCATGTTAAAACTGATCCCTAAATCGGGGTAATTGTAAAATCCACGCCACAATTTTCCCGGATTTCCCGGCAAGGTATAATTAACTGTAATTCCGTTAACGGTTCCCGATGAAAGGGTTGCAATTGCCCGATTATGTTCTGCAATTTTTCCTCGGTTGTACGAATAACTGATTGCTTCCTGTGCATTACACACCTGCAAGAAGAAAAGGACTGATACAAGAAAAGCCGGTAATTTTTTATTATACGGAAAAGGAAATCCCATAAATTAAAATTACAAAAATTTCGATTTAAAAGTCGAATTCGATAAGCCTGATTTGAGCTATTAGCCTTGAGTTACGAGTTGCGAGTTTTTTAAATTTTAATATTTGAGATTTGGGTTTTATTGACCCCTCTAAAATTCTCCACGCCAGATGGCGGAAGAGTGGGCATCAATGTTGACCGAGAGGGTAATAAAAAAAGCCCAGGAAATACCAAGGCTTGATTTATCTTTTGTCTTACACCAACTTCGTTAAAACTTCGTTGGACAAAGGACTTTTTACTCACTACTAACTACTCAATACTCACGACTAATCCCTCATCCTTTTTCTCCACCTTTGCCAGCTTCAGGCCAGTCAGCCCCTTAATGGCTTTATCCCACTTTTTATTACTGAGCCCGGTTAGGTTTTTAAGTTCATTTAAATCGATGGGTGAGTTTGCCTTCAGAAGTTCAAGAATCAGTTTTTCATCCTCATTCAGTTCCACCTTTGGTTTTTTAACTTCCGGTTTCATTTGCGGGAAAAAGAGCACATCCTGAATAGAGGGGCTGTCGGTCATAAACATGGTCAGCCGGTCGATTCCCATTCCCATGCCTGAAGTTGGAGGCATGCCATATTCCAGCGCACGCAGGAAATCCTGGTCGATAAACATGGCTTCGTTATCGCCTTTTTCCGAAAGCCTCAATTGTTCCTGAAAGCGTTCGCGCTGGTCAATCGGGTCGTTTAATTCCGAATAGGCATTTGCCAGTTCTTTCCCGTTTACCATCAACTCAAAACGTTCGGTCAGTTCCGGGTTGTCGCGGTGTTTTTTAGTCAGCGGCGACATTTCTATCGGGTAATCGGTAATAAAGGTTGGCTGTATGTAATGGTGCTCGCATTTTTCACCGAAAATTTCATCAATCAGTTTCCCTTTTCCCATGGTCGGATCGGTTTCAATTCCAAGTTTGTCACTGATTTCCCGCAGTTCATCTTCTGTTTTCCCTGATATATCATAACCGGTATGTTCTTTTATCGCTTCATACATGGTTACCCTGGGGTAGGGAGTTTTATAATCGATTATGTTGTTGCCAAGTTTCACTTTTGTGGTACCGTGAAGTGCAAGTGCAACACGTTCACAGATTTCCTCGGTAAAACTCATCATCCATTTATAATCTTTGTAGGCCACATAAATTTCCATTACGGTAAATTCAGGATTATGAGTGCGGTCCATCCCTTCGTTCCTGAAATCTTTGGAAAATTCGTAAACTCCTTCAAATCCTCCTACGATCAGGCGTTTTAAATACAACTCATTTGCAATGCGCAGGTAAAGCGGGATGTCGAGTGAATTATGATGAGTAATAAAGGGCCTGGCAGCAGCACCTCCGGGGATGGGTTGAAGGATAGGTGTTTCAACTTCGAAATAACCATACCCGTTAAACATTTCGCGCATGGTATTGATGATTTTGGTGCGTTTAACAAAAACATCCTTTACCTGAGGGTTGACAATCAGGTCGACATAACGCATCCGGTAACGTTGCTCAGGATCGGTAAAAGCATCGTAAGTTTTCCCATCCTTTTCTTTTACAATGGGTAAGGGGTGCAACGATTTGTTCAGCACGGTCATTTCCTTCACATGAATGGATATTTCACCCATCTGTGTCCTGAAAACAAAACCTTTAACACCAATGATGTCTCCAATATCAAGGTGTTTTTTAAATACATCATTGTACATTGTTTTATCTTCACCCGGACAAAGTTCGTCGCGGTTTACATAAATCTGAATCCGTCCGGTATGGTCCTGAAGCTCTGCAAACGATGCTTTCCCCATGATCCTGCGGCTCATCATCCTGCCGGCCAGGCAAACATCCTGAAAATTGTTTTTTTCATCGTTGAAATTATTAATTATTTCAGATGCTGTAATATTCACATGATATTGAGCTGCCGGGTACGGGTCAATCCCTAATTCACGTAATTTCTGAAGTGAATTCCTTCTGATCTGTTCCTGTTCGCTTAAAGCCGGATTATTCATTTTTTTTAGCTGTATTTAATTTGCTGCAAAGATATAATACCATTTTGAAAATATAATATTGAATTTGAATTTCATTGGTTAATGCCGATAGACTGAAAAAATTGCAAATTGAATGAAATGAAGATATGCCACATTTTAAAGCTAATCGGTATAAAAAGAATGGTTAAACAATTGGCATATTTGTTGTGAGCAAAGCGCCGGTTTAAAAAAGAAATATTATTTTAGGCCGGATTTTTAAAACCAGATAAGAAAGCTATAAACCAACTAAATCCAGTATGAAAACACTTTGTTCAGTCCTTTTTATTGTATTTCTCTCGTTAACACTTTCAGCTCAGGAATTTACGGTTAACACTGAAACCCCGGATTCACTTCGGAAAGATGCTTTGAAAGTATATATGGATGCCAATGATTATATAAAAAGGGAAATCCCGTTTATCAATTATGTGAGAGATTTAAAAGATGCCCAGATTTATATTATCGACACACAGGAAAGATCCGGTTCAGGCGGCTGGGTATATACATATTTCCTGGAAGGGCAGCATGAATTTAACGGGATGAGTGATACAGTATCGGTTGCCACTTTACCCGATGATTCTGATGATATGAGGAGGCAAAAACAGGTTTCAATTTTGAAAATGGCGTTAATGCGTTATGTGGCGAAAACTCCTTTATCGAAACACATAAATATAGTCTTCACCAAACCAATTCAGGAAGAAGTCACCACAGATAAATGGGATAGCTGGGTCTTCAGATCAAGAATTAATGGATTTATGAACGGACAAAAAACATTAAAATCAACAAATTTATTTGGAAGCTTTTCTGCAAGCAGGATTACAAAAGACTGGAAATTGATTTTTGATTTAGGCTATGATTATGGATTGGATAAATTTGAAATTGAAGATGATATTATAAAAAGCGAGTCAAATTCCAAATCGTTTGAAGCTTTGGTTGTTAAAAGTCTTAATGACCATTGGTCGGTTGGAGGAGAAGCTGAAGTAAGTTCATCAATTTACAGAAATCATAGAATGATTTTTTCAATTATGCCGGGTATAGAATACAATGTCTTTCCATATTCTGAATCAACCAGGAGGCAACTTTCATTTTTATACGAGTTGGGTTATCGTTACCACAATTATAACGATACAACTGTATACAATAAAATGGAAGAAAGTTTATGGGAACATTCAATGGATGTTACTTACAACATTATTCAAAAGTGGGGTTCAATAAATATGGGTGTTGAATGGAGCAATTATTTACATGACTGGAAATTGAATAATTTGTCTTTATCAGGTAATATGGAGTTCAGGATTGCAAAAGGATTGTCGTTTAACCTTGGTGGCAGCGTATCATTAATTCACGATCAGATTTCACTTGAAAAAGCCGGTGCAACAGCTGAAGAGATACTTACAAGGCAAAAGGAACTGGAAACAAGTTATTCTTACTTTACCAGTTTTGGATTGACTTATACTTTTGGATCGATATATAATAATGTAGTAAATCCACGATTCCGGAATGGAGGTGGCGGTGGTATGATCATTATTATGTAAAAATACTATTTAGCTGTTAACTCTTTGAACATAAAAGATTCACGATTCGCGCCGTTTATAAATAAGGTGTGTAAACGTTTATTTGTTTTATTTATCGTACAGCATTTTGTATCTTTGGCAGATTTGAGTAAAAGGCAATAACAAAGGTACCGAATGGAAAGAATCTGGAATATCAAACCACAGGGCGACATCAACGAGATAAAGCATCTTTCGGCTGCTCTGAGCGTTGATATGGTTATTGCCAATTTGCTGGTTCAAAGAAATATTAAAACATATAACGAAGCCAAAGCATTTTTCCGGCCCCGGTTAAGCGACCTGCATGACCCATTCCTGATGAAGGATATGGATAAAGCTGTTGAAAGGCTGGAAAGGGCTATCCAAAATGGCGAAAAAGTTCTGATCTACGGCGATTATGATGTGGATGGAACTACTTCGGTTGCTTTGATGTACCAATTCCTGAAAAGCCGCATTAAAGAACTTGATTTTTATATTCCTGACAGGTATTCAGAAGGTTACGGGATTTCACCGGTTAGCATTGAATATGCCATAAAAGAAAACGTTTCACTTGTAATTGTACTGGACTGCGGTATTAAAGCGGCTGAAAAAATTGCTTATGCCAAAAGCAGGGGGCTCGATTTTGTTATTTGTGACCATCATAATCCGGATGATATCATTCCTGATGCTTATGCTGTACTCGACCCGAAGAGGCCCGATTGTAATTACCCCTACAAGGAGCTTTCGGGTTGTGGTGTCGGGTTTAAATATTTACAGGCTTATTGTGAAAAAAATGAAGTTCCTTTGCCTGAATTATATGACCTTCTCGATCTGGTTGTTGTTAGCATAGCTTCCGATATTGTTCCGGTTACGGGTGAAAACAGGGTTCTGGCTTATTATGGCTTAAGGAAACTGAATTCAAATCCGGGGATTGGATTAAAAACTATTATTCAGCATTCTGGTCTGAACAGTGATGGGATTTCCATCAGTGATATTGTTTTTAAAATAGGTCCGCGCTTAAATGCGTCCGGAAGGATCGAGCATGGAAAAAAATCGGTTGAAATACTGGTTGCTAACAATGAGTCGGAAGCATCAAATCTGGGCGAAGAAATAAATTCGTATAACGAAATCAGGAAAACCCTTGACAGGGATATTACCCAGGAAGCCCTGGATATGATACAGAACAGTGAGTTTTTACAGGAACGGAAAAGCACGGTTTTGTATAACCGCGACTGGCATAAGGGTGTGGTTGGAATTGTTGCTTCAAGGCTTACGGAATATTATTACAGGCCTACTGTAATATTAACCGAATCGAATGGTCTGGCAACCGGTTCAGCACGCTCTGTAAAAGATTTTGACCTGTATGAAGCCATTGGGTCATGCAGCGATCTGCTCGAATCATACGGAGGGCATATGTATGCCGCCGGATTAACCATGAAAATCGACAATATTGCTCCTTTCTCGGAACGGTTTGAAGAGATTGTAACAAATAACTTAACCAAAGACCAGCAAATTCACACCATCGATGTGGATGCAAAAATTATGCTGAGTGAAATCAACCCCAAATTCTACAGGGTTTTAAAACAGTTTGCTCCTTTCGGGCCACACAACATGCTTCCTGTATTTGTTTCCGAAGATGTCCTTGATCCGGGTTCGAGCAGGCTGGTAGGCAAAAACGATGAACATATAAAACTCGATCTTGTTGAACCTGATTTTAATTCAGAAGTTTTCGCTGGGATTGCTTTTAATCATTCCGATAAATTCGATATCGTAACTTCCGGATTACCTTTTGATATTTGTTATTCGATTGTTGAAAACGAATTCAGGGGGAAAAAAACACTTCAGCTTTATATCCGCGATATAAGGCATAAACCAATTTAACCAGAATAAAGAGCCAACTCTTCCAACGAATTCAGGACTTTAACACCGGATGTTAACAGACGATCTTTAGACTGATGCCCATCGGCTATTAAAATGCAATCAACGCCCAATTCTTCAGCAACCTCATAGTCATGTAATGTGTCACCAATTATACATGTTTCATTTTTATTTAATCGTGATTCTTTAAGCAGAAGTATGCCCAGTTCAATTTTTGAAACAGCATAGTGGTCATCCAATCCGGTAATTTTTTCAAAGTAATCAAAAATTCTATGATAACGGATAGTAGCTTCCAGCATATCCTGTTTCATAGCTGAAAGCACAAACTGTCTGACTTTCTTTATTCTAAATTTTTCAAGAACCGCATTTGCCGTAAAATGTAAATTGCAATTGTTTACTTTAGCATTGTATTTTTCAATAAATTCTCTGGCAGGAATTGCAAAATCTTCTTTGGTAAAATCAAATCCGGCTTTTTCATAATATTGTTTTACAGGAAATGAAAAAACTTCCTTGTATCTTCCGTTTGTTAACAACGGAAGTTTTCTATCTGCTAAAAGAATATTGATCGTGCCAACACATAAATCGAGGTCATTCAGGAGAGTTCCGTTCCAATCCCAGATAATGTTTTTATAACAAAAGTTTTTTTGATTTTCAGGCATTGGCATTGATTACGGGATTTGCATACATTTTCAGGAAACGATTTCGTATGTCTTCTTTGTTACCTTCAATTTCAGCCTGGGCCTGCGTAATTAATTTTTCAAAGGTTTTTTTGTTTTCTTCAGAATATTTATCAAAATAGATATTGCTATCGTTCAGTAAATCGTATGCAACAAAGTTATTGGGCCAGAGTTTAAACTGCTTATGAATATGATCGTCGATACTGCCAGCCAGTTGCTGGAAAAGTTCATTAGGGCGTTCTTTTTCATTATATCCTGCCAATTCGGTATTTAATGGTTTGCCAAAAGAAAAATGAATATGCCCCTTTTTACCGAACATGCCGCGAGCCATACTTTTTAAATCATCCTTGCTTCTTTTAACATAGCCGGTATCTACTTCCTTTTTCATCAGTTCCCTGATTTTTCCTATTCCACACGGTTCAATCTCATACGATATGGAAACCGGCACAACATTAAGTTCTGAAAAACCTTCAATAAACGATTTTTTATTGCTCATATTCAGCATTTTCAACAGGCTGATCTGAGTCATATCCGAGCCGTCTTTTGTCCTCCCTTCACGCTGGGCAATCCAGATAGAAATATTTTCATTTGTAATTGAGTACCTGATATATTCCGAAACTTTCTGAGAAGCAGCCAGTAATTCACGCGAGGTGGCATCCCTGTTAATAATAAAAGTCCTGTTCAGTTTTACTGCATGAATAATCCAGTCGAGGATGAGCAGGTTGCTGCCAATGGCTATCTGCGTGGTATTCATCCCATTTTTATAAATGTGGTAATTCAACAGTGCAGAATCAAGTATTATATCGCGGTGGTTTGAAATAAATAAATAGGGTTTATCTTTTTCAAGGTGTTCCAAACCATCAGCAGTTAATCCATCGGTTGTGGTAGCAATAACCATTTTCAGCAATTCGTATATGAATTTGAACTGGATATCATCAATGGTTTTAAAAGTTGAAAGCAGGTATTTTACTTCCCTGATTTTCTGTTCATCGGGATAAATATGCAAAAGGACTCTGTCAAAAACCGGGTCGGCCAGTAACAGTTTCATTTTTTCTTCAACTTCGTTGTTGTTGTAGGGCCTGATGTCTTCGAAATTTTGAAATTCCATCCGGTTTTTATTTGGTTTCGGGGGCAAATTAACAAAAATTACTGCTAAAATTTTAATCTTGTCTGTATTTTAACTTCTGTTATATTTTTCCCGGTTATCTCATTATAACCTGAACCGATAGTGTTTTCTGATAAATAATGAGTGTTGGAAACCTTAAACCACCATTCCCATTTTTTATTGATTTCATAATTCATGTTCAGGTAGACTCTTACATTTTCGCTATAGTAGGCGGGCAATGAATAATTGTAAAGTAAGTCGTTCTCGTATGCATAAATACGAGTGTTGAAGCTTTCAGTGTTGGTATATGCCAAACGCAGTTGTGCCCTGAATGGAATTTTTACAGCTGTATAATTTACATCCTGAAAAACCATAAATCCATTTTCTTTTTCATACTTTTTATAGCTTGAAAATTCCAAACGGCTTTTAAATTTCCAATTTTCTGATAACCGGTAATCCATATTTACTCTTATTTTGTCAGAAACTAAATCTGAATTCACATAACTGTTTCCTTCTGTAATTTTAACCTCTTTTTTTTCTTTTTTATACCGAATATAAAACTGTAGCCCTGGAGAAAAGATGTAATCAATTCGCGCAGCAAAATCAAATCCATTTGAAGGAGCCATGGTTGTATATGTGATCCAGGGGAAACGGAAATAGTCGGAATAAGTCAGCACTCTGATTTTTTTTACGGGAAGAAGTTTAAGCCCTGCATAAAAACCTGTTTCATTTGCCATATCCGAATTTTCGGCAAATGCATTCCCTGTAAGGCTATGGTAGTTTTTATTAAAATGCCGGAAAAGGAATGACAATTCTGCCTGGTTGTGGATATGTGCCTGCAATCCCTGTAAAATGGCTGTTCCCCCTGATTTGGATATTGCTGCTTCACCAAAAAACTGGTATTTGCCGGTAACAAAATAGTAGTCTATTCCCGCATTTAAGTTAACATCACCTGAAAGACGAAACCTGTTATAAGGCTGTTCATCACGGATCAGAGGATAATTAAATTTCTGGTAAAGGAATGTAGCTCCAAGCTTTAACCTGTTTTTCCTGAAAGAAAGCAAAAATCCGGAAGATGTTTCATTTATACTTCTTTCATCTTCAATTTCGTTTTCAGTTCGATGGTACCCGGATGTCTGGAGGCTTGTAAAATATGTTGCGTCTTCAGAAAATTCCAGGTTTGCATCTCTTTTTTTCATAGATGTGAAGACCTGAATTTCAAGATTGTTGAATTCAAATTTGGTCCCGATTCCCCTGAAAAACCGGTTTTCGTCAGTTGAGGAATAAGGCCTGAAACCATTCCCCGATTTAATAATCTGCATAGGATCATCTGATTTTCGTTGGGCAAATCCCTGCCATAAAACCAGCCCCTGGCCTGATTGAATCCAGAAATCGCCAACTGTAATATTTTTTAAAACTGAGTTCAGGTTTAAACTGATATGTCCTGAATAGTAGTCAAAACCAGTTTTATTCGAACCGCCGAAAAATGCTTCGCCCGGATCTTTTTCTGCAGTAAAGCCAGCTTCGATTTTTTCACCCAGTTCAAACCGGTAACGGGAATAGATTTTTTCCTGCGAACCTGCATAAGCAGAATTAGATTCCTCATCTTCTTTATAACCTTCCTGTTTTTGTAATACTCTGTTTGAACGGACTAAAAGGTTTTGCCTTATAAAATCTGGTTTTAAGTTCCGGTTTTCTTCCGAAGGAATTTCAAAAGAAATAAAAGGAATAAGTTTTTCCAGCAAAGCCCTGTCAAAACCTTCCAGCGAATTTAATTCATAAATTGTAAAAACAGAACCTGTTTTTTTACGGTATGTTAAAATCTGATTAATCTGAAAATCATTTAAAAGGTGCAGTTTTCTCAGGTCTTCATCGGTTGCTGAGTTTATCGGCAATGGATTCCTGTAGAAATTTTCAAGGTCTTCCAAAACCGATGAAAAATCAGTTTCTTCATCCAAACCATCCATTATGGTTTCAATAATATCATCGAAAGAATAAAGTGGATCGATTTCCTGTGCCTGCAAACGGATTGATATCAGGAACAAAAAAAGGAGGATTATATGGAAAAAATACTTTTTCATTTCAGGTTAAACTGTATTGAAATGGCTGGTGTTAATCCAAGGTTCCCGTGATAATGAAATGCAATATCGGTGGTAATTTTCCCAAAAGTATAACCAATCCCGGAAGTGTAGGCAAATGGCTCCCCTGATACTCCAAAACGAAGTACAAAGTTTTCAGCAACAAAAAATTCGGCTCCCGATTTTATAAGAACCTTTAGTTCCGTAACTTTTTCAATCTCTGCACTGAAAAGGAAAGTTTCTGAAATATTAAAAGATGAACCTGCCCGAATAATAAACGGCATTTTTTCTTCTCCTGAAAAAGATTTGAATTTTACATGCAACGGATTAAAAATATGGGCTCCCAATCTCCATTTTTCATTGATTTTATAAATCAATCCTCCTTCAAACGTAGGCACGCCCCTTGCTCTGCTGTTTTCTGGGAAAAGAGACGAAAGGTAGTCGATCTGGATTCCTGTGAATATTTTTTCTCCCAATTGTTTTGAAAAAGCCAAACCCAGTTTTGTTTCCTTAAACTGCCCTGTACCAAATTGCGAAAAACAAAAGCCAAAGTTTCCTGATTTGGTTGGAAGCACAGCGGTTCCTGAAATCTGCGATAACTCCTTTAAATTAAATTTTGAAGTGTAATAAACCGATACAGAAATATTTTGTAATTCAGCTATTCCGGCCTGATTATGAAAAGTCCCCCAAATATCAGTAATTGAAATAAACGCATTTGACATTGCCAAAGACCTGGCTCCTCCTTTGGGATTTTCAATAGCCAATACACTGAAAGAGAATAGAATAACTATAAACAGGGTTCCAAATTTATTCATAACCTGAAAAAACGGCTGTTTGAGAAATTGAACCGTTTCTGCAAATTACGAAAAAAATAAGAAACAAAAAATAAAATGATTTCCAATTACTTTCAAATAATCAGTTTGTTTTAAACTTATATTTTATTTCTGAAAGGTCTTTATTGGCATTAACAATTTTTTGTTTCAGGTCTTCCTTATACTGAATGAGTTTTTTCATTAATTCTTTATTGCCTGTTGCCATCATCTGAACAGCCAGTATCCCCGCATTCTGGGCACCATTCAAAGCTACTGTTGCTACCGGGATTCCGGGAGGCATTTGTAAAATGGCAAGGATTGAATCCAGTCCTTCCAGAGAAGCTTTAATGGGTACGCCAATTACCGGGAGTGGTGTCATTGCTGCGATCACACCCGGCAAATGAGCTGCCATGCCGGCACCGGCAATGATAACTTGTATTCCCCTGTCTTTTGCAGTTTTGGCAAACTTTTCAACCTCATCCGGAGTACGGTGTGCTGAGAGGGCATTCATCTCAAACGGTATCTCAAATTCATCCAGCAGTTTGGCTGCTTTATCCATAACTTCCAGGTCGGAAGTGCTGCCCATGATAATACTTACTTTAGGTTCCATCTTTTTATATGCTTATATTTTTTCTGACAAAATTGTTTTGTTATTTTGTAGCCATTTAACAAGGGCGAAAATACACTTATTTCAAAAGTAATAAAAATCGAAAGCCCGGCTTTAATATTCCGTATGAAAAAAATAATAATTCAGGACAGGGAGTTTGAGGTTTTTATACCTTATGAAAGAATCCGGTCGGCAGTTGAAAAAATTGCAGATAGTATGAATGATGATCTTCAGGGGAAACATCCTTTGTTTGTTTGTATTCTGAACGGTTCGTTTATGTTTGCTGCCGAACTTTATAAACGGATAGCCATTTTTGATTCCGAAATTACTTTTGTAAAACTGGCTTCGTACGAGGGAGATAAAACTACAGGAAAAGTAAAACAACTGATAGGTCTGAATGAAGATATCAAAGGCAGGACTGTTGTAATTCTTGAAGACATTGTTGATACAGGTATCACCATTGATAATATCCTGAATCAGTTAAACGGGCTGGAGCCAAAAGAAATTATTATTTCAACTTTGCTTTTAAAACCCGATGCTTTACAAAAAGAAGTTCAGCTTGATTACGTGGGGCTGGAAATACCAAATGATTTTATTGTCGGGTACGGGCTTGATTACAACGGGCAGGGAAGGAACCTGATCGATATATATAAAGTTATAAATTAAAAAATCAATCATTATGCTAAACTTAGTACTATTTGGCCCTCCTGGAGCGGGAAAAGGGACACAAGCAGAATTCTTGGTAAAATCATACGACCTTGTTCATTTATCAACCGGCGACTTATTACGCAGTGAACTGGCTGCCGAAACCGAACTCGGGCTTGAAGCAAAAAAATTTATGGAAAAAGGCGAATTGGTTCCCGATGCAGTTGTTATCGGAATGATCAAAAATAAAATTGCTTCTGTTACCGATGCCAAGGGATTTATTTTCGATGGTTTCCCGCGCACAGTGGATCAGGCCGAAGCACTGGATGAGGTACTGAATGAAAACAATATCCCTATTTCCGGAATGTTAAGCCTTGAAGTTGAAAAAGAAGAATTGATTAAGAGATTGTTAAATCGCGGGAAAGATTCAGGGCGTGCTGATGATCAGGATGAATCAGTCATTGAGAACCGTATCAAAACATACCATGAAAAAACCTCACCTCTGATCAATTATTATAAAGGGCAAAATAAACACCATGGTATTCAGGGAATGGGTACTATTGAAGATATAGCAGGACGGCTGAAAGCAGTAGTTGATAGTTTATAAATTATTACTTGTTATGCTATTTAATTTTTATCATGAATAACTGTCAGTCTGAGCCTTGTCGAAGACTGATCATTAAATACTTCGACAAGCTCAGTATGACATTTTTCTTCACCTGATAGTTGTATATATTAAAACACGAAGAATGGCTGAGGGGAATTTTGTTGATTACGTAAAAATATTTTGTGCTTCCGGAAACGGGGGCGCAGGCTCAGCCCATCTTCGTCGTGAAAAATTTGAGCCCAAAGGGGGGCCTGATGGGGGCGACGGTGGCCGTGGCGGGCATATAATCCTGAAAGGGAATGCTCAAAAATGGACCTTGCTGCATTTAAAATATCAGCGGCATTTTAAGGCAGGACATGGTGAAGCCGGAGGAAAACAACAGAGTACCGGCGCCGACGGTGAAGATATTATAATTGAAGTCCCCCTGGGAACTGTTGCACGCGATGCTGAAACCGGAGATTTTATTTTTGAGATTACACATGAAAATGAATCAGCGGTACTTGTAAAAGGTGGCCGGGGAGGGCAGGGGAATGTCCATTTCAAATCGGCCACAAACCAGACACCCCGCTTCGCACAACCGGGAGAAGAAGGGCAGGAAGGATGGTTTATCCTCGAACTCAAAATCCTGGCCGATGTTGGATTGGTTGGGCATCCCAGTGCAGGAAAATCTACTTTATTGTCGGTAGTATCAGCTGCAAAACCTAAAATAGCTGAGTACCATTTTACAACTCTTGTTCCTAACCTTGGAATGGTCAACTACCGGGGCGAGAATTCATTTGTGATGGCCGATATTCCCGGAATTATTGAAGGTGCCCATCTGGGGAAAGGCCTCGGGATCCGTTTCCTTCGTCATATCGAACGAAATTCAATGTTGCTTTTTATGGTTCCTGCCGACAGCAAAGACCATAGAAAGGAATATTTTATACTAATGAATGAACTTGAGAAATACAATCCTGAATTACTTGACAAGGAGCGATTTCTGGTTATCAGTAAATCAGACATGCTCGATGAAGAATTAATGAATGAAATCAGTAATGAATTTACCGATGTTCCCCATATATTTATATCTTCGGTAACCGGATTAAATATTCAGAAATTAAAGGATAAAATTTGGGAAATTCTGAACAACTGAAAAATGGAGTGGTTAAATGGAATAATCAATATTGACAAGGAATTGTTTTTATTCCTGAATGGCTTTTATAATGATTTCCGCGATACTTTCTATTTTTTTGTCACACGAAAAGAATCCTGGCTTCCTCTTTACCTAATTGTTGTTTTTTATTTATTTAAAACCTATCGTAACAAAGGATTTATTATCCTTATTTTTTTACTGATTGGAGTTGTTCTAAGCGACCAGCTTTCAGGGATAATTAAAGAAATTGTGCAGCGATGGCGTCCGGTTTATGAACCCGATATTCAGCACATGGTTCACAATTATTTCAGGAAGGGAGGATTTTATGGATTCTTCTCTTCTCATGCTTCAAATACTTTTTTTATGGTTGCTTTTACATCCTGGTTTTTCAAAAACCGGATTTATAAATATTCATTGATTTTATGGGCTTTGCTTGTGTGTTATTCCAGGATCTACCTGGGACAACATTACCCGCTGGATATTATCGCAGGAATGATTTTCGGGATTTTTCTCGGCTGGCTTTTTTACAGGATTGTCATGTTTATTGAAGACCATTTTTTTGTTACCCGGCCTCCAAATTTCAGAAAAACAAATCTTTCAAACGGTGGTGCTGCTGTTGTTTTCCTGATTTTTATCGTAATTACAGGAACCATGCTGATACTAACAAGACATTTATACCATTATCAGTATCTGTAAATGAAAACCGGAATTCAACAATTTTATAAGGACAAAAAGCAAGAATTTACACTTAAAAAAGAGAATCTGGATAAAAGCATCCGGCTCATTTCTCTTTTTAGGTTTTTATCGTTTATAACAATTCCGTTTTTTTTGATTTATCTTACCGGATTTTCGCTTTTGTCGGGAGTTTTGCCGACAGTCGCCTCACTAATTGTTTTTCTTTTTCTGGTTAAAAAACATATTCTTTTAAATAAAGAAAGGAAAAAAACCAAGGTCCTGATTCAAATCTGTAAGAACGAAATTCAGGCATTGTCACATCAATTCACACAATTTGAAAATGGGGAAGAATTTAAAGATCCGTCACATCATTATTCATACGATCTGGATGTTTTTGGTGAGGGATCACTTTTTCAGTACCTGAACCGTACATCAACCATAAGTGGGAAAAGAGTGCTGGCAAAATGGATACAAAAGCCATTTTTGGAGGAAAAAGAAATAATTGACAGACAAGAAGCTGTAAAGGAAATTGCTGTTTGCCGTGACTGGAGGCTCGATTTTCTGGCTGACGGCAGAGTGTTTGACGAATCTGTTTCTCAACACGATGAAGTAGTTGGCTGGAGTAAAAAAAGCCTCATTTTTAAGAATTATAACCTGATTAAATGGTTAAAATTAGTTTTACCTGTTTTAACTATTTTAATGTTGGTGCCAGCCGTTTGGATAAACCGGTTTGTGCCACTTTATCTGTGTGTTGGAATCCAGTGGCTTTTTATGTATTTCTACCGAAAACGGATAAAGGAGTATTTCCGGTTTTTCGGGCAAAAAGCACAGCTAATTGAAAAATATGTTTTGCTGTTGAAAAAAATCTCTGAATCCGGATTTAAGTCATCTTGGCTGATTCAAAAACAGGAAATTATATCAAAGCCTGAACCGGCAGAAATTATTATCGGCACACTGGGAAAACTGGTTCGCGAATTTGAATACCGCCAGAATATTTTGGTTGGATTTATTTTAAACTCGTTTTTTTTATGGGATGTCAGGTGTGTTTTTCACTTGCAGAAATGGCATAAAAAAAATCATGTGAAACTTCCGGAATGGCTTGAGGTAATTGAAAATCTGGATGCCTTAATCAGCCTTGCTAATTTTGCCGACAACCATCCTGAGTATAAATATCCAATTCCTGTTGAAGGCGAATTTGGTTTTAAAGCTTCAAATCTGGGGCATCCCCTTCTGCATCCCGAAAAAAGAGTTTGCAGTGATTTTCAGATTGATGGATGGTCAAAAGCAATCATAGTTACCGGTGCAAATATGGCCGGGAAAAGTACGTTTTTAAGGGCTGTGGGAGTGAACCTTATCCTGGCCCGACTGGGAGCACCGGTTTGCGCCAGCGAGTTTCTTTTTAAACCTGTTGAGCTTTTTACCAATATGCGGACAACCGATTCGTTGTTTAATGACGAATCGTATTTTTATGCTGAATTAAAAAGGTTGGGTTTTATTCTGGAAGATCTGAAAAGAGGCAGGGAGCTTTTTGTGATCCTTGATGAAATGTTAAAAGGTACCAATTCGATCGATAAATTAAACGGGTCAAGGGAACTGATCAGGAAACTGATACAATTCAAAGCCGTTGCACTGATTGCAACACACGACCTGAAATTAAGCGAAATGGAAAAAGAATTACCCGGAAATGTAAGCAATAAATGTTTTGAAATTAAAATAATCGATGATGAATTAATATTCGATTATAAGCTTTCGGATGGAGTTACTAATACCATGAACGCAACATTCCTGATGAAGAAAATGGGAATAATTTAATGATTGAATGACTAAACGTTTCAGTAAATCACTCATTCAGTCTATCAGTAATTTGTATGGATCAGCATCAACAGAAGAAACAACTGGAAAGATTACTTATTGACCTTTTTAAGGAAAATTATCCCGATTTTCCAAAAGGTAAAATAATTGAATCAGAATCGCCCGATTTTATTGTTGAAAGGTCGGTTAAATTTTCTGTTGGAATAGAATTAACCCGTTTGTATCCTGAAAGTCAGGTGGTTTCAGATCAGGGAAGAATAAAACAATATGAAATTCAGGATGAGTTGATTGATAAAATCCGTGAACAGTTTGAAGGGAAAAGCTCATTAAATTGTTTTGTTAAAATACAGTTTGATGAATCAATACCGGTAACTTTGGAAAGGATACTTTCCTTATCTGTAAGGATTTCACGTTTAATTATTGACGCTACAGTTATATTTAAAAAAGGAAAACCTGGACAATTAATAATTACAAAGGAACTTCCAGATGGAATACGGTCATTGCTGGTATTTGCACATCCCGGATTAAACTATTCGGTTTGGGAACGGTCGAACAATCTGGGAATTTCATCCAACTTACCGGAAGATATTCAACATTCAATAAATAAAAAAGATGATAAATTGAAATTATATGAGAGAAAGCATCTTAGCCAATACTGGCTGTTAATTACAACCGACCACCTTTGTCAGCAGAAGCCGGTTAATATATCCAATATCCTGAGGAAAAATAAGTTTTTGTCGGATTTTGATAAGGTGTTTATACTGGAACTATTCAATTTGAAATCATATATGTTAAAATGAATTATAAAAAATAAGTATATTACACCTTTTAATTATGAAGTTGTCAAAGGTTAGCAAAATAGCTACTAAACAATTTTGCATAAATACAACTTCTTTAATAATAATAATAATCTAAAACCAGTAAACCAGTAAATTATGAATCGTAGAAATTTTATCGGAACAACATCATTGGCAGTGGCAGGAATTACAGCATTAAAAACACAGGCATTTGCTGCAGCAGTAAAAGAAATGGGAATAGCAGAATATTACAAAGACGATTTTTATATCGGAACTGCAATTAGCGGACGACTTCTGAATAATGGCGGTGAACTATTGGAATTAGTAAAAAGGGAATTTAATTCCATAACTGCTGAAAATGAATTCAAATGGTCGAGTATACAACCTGATGACGATACATGGAGATTTGATATTCCGGATAAATTTGTCGAGTTCGGATTGGAAAACAACATGTATATGTTGGGGCATTGCCTTGTTTGGCACAGTCAGGTTCCAAGAAGTATTTTCAGGGATGCCGACGGCAATGAAATCAGCAAGGAAGGATTGCTGAAAAGGATGGAAAATCATATAGGAACCCTTGTTGGAAGGTATAAAGGAAAGGTACAGGCCTGGGATGTAGTGAATGAGGCCATCGAGGAAAAAGCATGGAGAAATTCTCCATGGACACGAATTATCGGTAAAGAATTTGTGGAACGTGCTTTCCACCTGGCTCATGAAGCTGATCCAGATGCACATTTGATTTATAACGATTACAACATGGATCAGAAAGGGAAAAGGGATCAGGTAGTTGAAATGATCCGCGATTTTAAAAAGAGAGGCGTTCCTATCCATGGAATTGGATTGCAGGGGCATATTGCACTCGATAATCCGGAAATGAGTGAGTTCGAAGCCAGCGTTAAAGCTTATGCCGATGAAGGTATGAAAGTTCATGTTACGGAATTGGATATTTCTGTTCTTCCATACGACTGGGGAAGAACTGCAGAAATTTCAACAAACAGGGAATATGCAGAATCTTTAAATCCATATAAAGATGGTATGCCGAAAAAAGTAGCAAAACAACTGGCTAAAAGGTATGTCGATTTATTTAAAGTACTTCTGAAATATAAAGAAAGTGTGGAACGGGTAACTTTCTGGGGGATAAGTGATGATATGTCGTGGAAAAATAATTTTCCAATGAGAGGACGGACCGATTATCCGCTTCTTTTCGACAGGGAGCATAAACCCAAACTCTGCTATGATGCATTGGTGAAACTGAAAAAGTGATATAGTTAAGGAAAAATGCCTTCACATTTTGTGAAGGCATTTTTGTTAAAGATAAGCTGGTAGTTAATTGTAATAATAATCCTGAAAACTCATTTTGTTGAAATAGTACAAGCACCAGTGAATAAAGTATTGAACAATTTCTGAGTTTCAGCGTACTATTGGGAGATTAAAATTTTGGGGATGAATGAATTATTTGACCTTATCGGAAAGGTGGCCGTTGTAACCGGTGGATCGGGAACCCTGGGAGGAAGTATTTCTGCTTACCTGGCAAAAAACGGTGTTAATGTTGCAGTTATAGGGCGAACCCAGGAAAACGTTGACCTTCGGCTTAATAAAATTAAAGAAGAGGGTGGAACCGGTATCGGGCTGGTTGTGGATGTATTAAATGTTGAAGAGTTGCGTGAAGCCAGAAAAGCTATTTTGGATAAATGGGGTAAAATTGATATTCTGGTTAATACTGCCGGGGGTAATCTTCCTGGCGCAACATTAACCGAAGAACAAACAGTTTTTGATATGAAAATCGATGACTATAAAAAAGTCACTGATCTGAATCTGAACGGAACAGTTTTTCCATGTCTTGTGTTTGGTGAAGCTATGGCACAAACCAAATCAGGATCGATTATTAATATTTCTTCCATGGCAACTTATTCCTCAATCACACGTGTACCAGGCTATTCTGTGGCAAAATCGGGAGTTGAGATTTTCACCAAGTGGCTTGCAATGGAAATGGCTACCAAGTTCTCCGAAAAGATCAGGGTAAATGCATTGGCTCCCGGATTTTTTATCAGCACTCAAAACAAAGCTGTTTTGATCAATACGGATGGTTCTTATACTGAACGGAGTCTGAAGGTAATTGCAAAAACACCCATGGGGCGGTTTGGAGACATCGATGAATTAAATGGTACCATTCATTTTCTTTGTTCAGAAGCAGCAAGTTTTGTAACTGGTACAATCATTCCTGTCGATGGTGGATTTAGTTCTTTTAGCGGAGTATAGATTGCTGTCATGGTGGGCCTGTCGAGCCATGCCAATTATTAATAAATCATCCTTCGACAGGCGCTCAGGATGACAAAAGGTGATCTAATAATCATGTCTAATATACGTCTTAAAAAAACCTGGCGCTGGTTTGGCGAAAATGACTCGGTGCAGATTTCATGGCTGAAACAACTTGGAATTGAAGGAATTGTTACATCACTGCACCATATCCCATCAGGTGAAGTCTGGCCGGCAGAAGAAATTCTGAAAAGGAAAAAAGTGGTTGAGGATGCCGGTCTCGACTGGGAGATTGTGGAAAGCCTTCCTGTTTCAGAAGCCATTAAGCTTGGGAATGAATTTCGTGACCAGCATATTCAAAACTATAAACAGTCGTTGAAGAATTTGTCTGAATTTGGGATTAAAACCATTGTTTATAATTTTATGCCAGTTCTTGATTGGATCAGGACCGATCTTCATTATGTTTTGCCCGAAGGTGGTGAGTCCATGTTGTTTGATTTCCAGACGTTTGCAGCTTTTGATATTTATATATTGAAACGTCCCGGTTCTCAAAAGGATTATTCACCGGAATTAGTTTTAAAAGCGAAAAAAGTATTTCTGGAGATGACAGAAACAGAATCAGAAGAACTTGCCCATAATATAATAGTTAAAACTCAAGGTTTTATAAGTGGTTTAAAATACGATTCAATAGAAGATTACAAAACAGCTTTTTTATCATATCTTGAAAAGTACAAACTGATCGGGAAAGAGGAACTCCGTAAAAATCTTGCCTTTTTCCTGGGCGAAATAATTCCAGTAGCTGAAGAATGTGGAATTAACATGGCCATCCACCCGGATGATCCCCCATTCCCGGTTTTAGGGCTGCCCAGAATTTTCAGTACAAGAGAAGACATGGAATGGCTGGAAAAAGTAAATCCTTCACTGCGTAACGGCATTACTTTTTGTACGGGTTCATTTTCGGCACGAAGGGATAATAAATTGCCGGAAATGATAAAAAAATTCAGCCACCGGATTCATTTTGCCCACCTGCGGAATACAGAATTTCTGGAAGACGGAAGTTTTTATGAATCTGGTCATTTGAAGGGTTGGGTTGATATGGCTGAACTTGTAAATATCCTTTTGTCAGAAATGCAAAAAAGAAATAACGAAGGCAGGAAAGATGCACAAATTCCCATGCGCCCTGACCATGGTATTAAATTTTTTGACGAATTCAATATAAATGCATTTCCCGGTTACCCGTTTATTGGCCGTTTAAAAGGGCTGTCAGAAATAGCAGGCCTGGAAGAAGGAATTTTAAAAACGTCAAATCTTTAAAAGTAATTGGCAATTATCCCTGTTATCTTTCTTAGTAAAATTATCTGACTTTCGCTTATAATTCATTAACTTTAATTGGATTAATGTATAGTTTGAAGAAATAATGGGAAATTCAATTATTCTTGGATTAATTCAAAATGTAGCGATTCTTTTAACAATCACTTTGCTTTATGATTACATTTTGATTAACAGGAGATGGGGGCAAGGGATTCTGATTAAAATAATAAATGGTATTATTATCGGTGGGCTGGGAATTGTCGTAATGTTAACTCCATGGACATATGTTCCGGGAATTGTATTTGATACAAGATCAGTTATCCTTTCTATTTCAGGATTGTTTTTTGGTTTGATACCAACATTGATTGCAATTCTGTTAACAGGAATTTTCAGGGTATTTGAAGGTGGTGATGGTACGTGGATGGGGATTGCTGTTATTATCTCTTCCGGATTAATTGGTATCCTTTGGAGGAACCTAAGGCCAAATTGGCAAAACAGGAAGTATACGATCGAACTGATTTTAATGGGTTTACTTGTGCATATAACCATGCTTGGCTGTACAGCTTTGTTGCCCGGAAAATTATTTATTGATACATTTAAAACAATTGCTTTACCTGTTTTAATAATTTATCCGGCAGGTACCATGTTGATTGGATTGCTAATGTTAAACCGCATAAGATTGTGGCGGACAAAAAAAGAATTGCAGGAGAGTGAAGAACGCTGGCAGTTTGCATTGGAGGGGGCAGGTGATGGCTTATGGGATTGGAATACTAAAACCAGTGAGGTGTTCTTTTCAAAGCAATGGAAAAAAATGTTAGGATATGAGGATCATGAAATTAATAATAATCTGGATGAATGGGACAAACGTGTTCATCCTGATGATAAAGAAAAAACTTACAGCGATCTTAACCGGCATTTTTCCGGTGAAACATCTGTCTATATTAATGAACATCGCCTGCTTTGTAAAGATGGTTCCTATAAATGGATTCTTGACCGGGGTAAGGTTATTTCCCGCTTGGAAGATGGTAGTCCTTTGCGTGTAATTGGTATTCATTCCGATATTTCCGAAAGGAAAAAATGGGAAGAAAAGTTTAAAGAACTCTACAATGAACTTGAAAAAAGAGTAGCAGAAAGGACAAAAGAACTTGAATTAAAAAATTTTGAGCTTCAAAAATTTAATGAGTTGTTTGTTGGACGTGAATTCCGGATCAAGGAATTAAAAGATAAGGTAAAAGAGCTGGAAGAAAAGCTTTCTGGTAAATAACTACTTGTAAAAACATCACAAAAAATATATTTTAAGTAATTTAGAGGTTGTTTTATTCTAACATACTTATTACTTCTATGAAAATTGCGGCTGTTTTTTTATTTATCTTATTTATTACTTCCTGTACACAAAAGCAAATTAAAGAAAATGAATATCTGATTTCTCCAAAACCATTTACAGAAGTAAAAGTTACCGACAATTTCTGGGCAAACCGGATCAAAACCAATCATGATGTTACAATTCCTATTGCCATTCAAAAAAGCCGGGAAACTGGAAGGATTAAAAATTTTGAAATTGCCGGTGGCCTTGCCGAGGGTGAATTCTGTTCACCTTATCCTTTTGATGATTCAGATATTTATAAAATTATTGAAGGTGCAGCTTATTCATTGCAGATGTTTCCTGACCCTGAAATGGAAGCAACTGTTGATTCTCTGGTCGACCTGATTGAACTGGCTCAGGAAGACGATGGCTATCTTTATACAAACCGCACAATCATGGGTGAAAACGGGCATGAGTGGATCGGAAAAGAAAGATGGGTGAACGTTGATAAACTCAGTCATGAGTTGTATAACCTGGGGCATTTTTATGAAGCAGCAGTGGCATATTACCAGGCTACCGGAAAGAAAAAAATACTCGATATTGCCATTAAAAGTGCCGACCTTGTTGACCGTGAATTTGGTTACGGAAAAATTGAAAATTACCCCGGGCATCAGGAAATTGAAATCGGGCTTGTTAAACTTTACCGGATCACAGGGGAAAAACGTTACCTCGACCTGGCTAAATTTTTCCTTGATATCAGGGGCAAAGGTGAATTGGGTGAAAAAACAACTTATAACCAATCGCATCTTCCTGTTGTTGAACAAACCGAAGCAGTCGGGCATTCAGTCAGAGGCGCATATATGTGGACTGGTATGGCTGATGTAGCTGCACTTACAGGCGATCAGGCATATGTTAATGCTATTTCAAAAATTTGGGAGGATGTTGTTTATAAGAAGCTTTATATTACCGGTGGTATTGGGGCAGCCGGAGGATATGAAGGTTTTGGCGGTCCATATGAATTGCCGAATATGCGTGCATATTGCGAAACCTGTGCTGCTATTGCCAATGTTTTCTGGAATTATCGGATGTTCCTGATGAGTGGCGATGCAAAATACATCGATGTGCTCGAACGTTCGTTGTATAACAATGTCCTTTCGGGAGTTTCACTTTCAGGAGACCATTTTTTCTATCCTAATCCGCTTGAATCGTTTGGTCAGCACCAGCGAAGCCAATGGTTTGGATGTGCCTGTTGCCCGTCCAATATTTCCAGATTTATTCCTTCGATGCCAAATTATATTTATGCTCAGGATCATAGCAGTATATATATAAACCTTTTTGTTTCAAGTTCCACATCGTTTGATATTAATGGAAAATCGTTTGATATAAAACAAAAAAGCAACATGCCATGGGATGGGAAAATAATTATTGAAGTCAATCCGTATGAAATTGTATCTGCGGATTTAAAAATAAGGATTCCCGGGTGGGCTTCCGACTCGCCTGTCCCAGGCAACCTTTATTCATTTATGAGTGAACCTTCCAAAAATCCATTAATTACGGTTAATGGCAAGGAAGTATCATTAAAAACAGAAAAGGGTTATGTGACTATTTCAAGGAAGTGGAAAAAGAAAGATAAAGTTGAAATTCTGTTTCCACTTGAAGTCAGAAAAATTAAAGCAAACCCAAATATTGAAGATGATGTGGATAAAATGGCATTACAAATGGGCCCGTTGGTGTATTGTGCCGAATGGGCTGATTATGAAGATCCGGATATTTTAAGTATGTATGTTGATCCTGAATCAGGAATCATTACATCGTATGAAGCTGAAAAGCTTGACGGTATTATGACACTTTCTGCTGACGGATTTGGTACAAGGCAGACTGAAAATGGTTTGGAAACTTACCCGCGGAAATTTAAAGCTATTCCATATTATGCCTGGGCACATCGGGGCAAGGGGCAGATGATGGTTTGGATACCGGTAAAAAAAGAGGCAACACGGCCGAAGCCTGCTCCTACAATTGCCAACACAAGTAAAGTGGAGGCTTCACATGAATCATCTGGTTTATTTGGGATCAGCGACGGTATACTTCCAAAAAATTCAGCTGATGAGTCCAATATTTTCTACCACTGGTGGCCCGATGAAAACGTTACCCACTGGATAGTCTATAATTTTCAAAAACCGGAAGTTGTATCCTCTTCAGGCATTTACTGGTTTGTGGATGTGCCAAACGGCGGATGCGATTTACCGGCAGACTGGAAAATCCTTTACAAATCAGGAAATAGTTGGTTACCGGTAAAAATTAAAGGAAACTATGGGATAGAAAAGGATAAACTAAATAATGTTGAATTTGACCCGGTAAAAACTTCTGCTCTGAAACTGGAAGTTAAACTTCCTGAAAATAACTCGTCGGGAATTCATGAATGGACTGTTGAGTAAGAAGTAGTAAGTCGTATGTTGCGTTTTCCAAAAAAGTGAAACTGAAAATGATAGGAATAATAACAAGAATACTGCTTGTAATATTTTTTTTGGTGCTTTCTCAGAATGTTTATAGCCAGCAAATAGAATCAATTTCTATCGATCAGAAAAAGCTATCCATTGAAAAAATAATTACAGGTCAGTCAGAGGTTGTTATTGAAAATATTCCAGTTATATCATTTAAACTTGGTGACCAGACTATTTTTTCAAATCAGGAAAAGAATTTCAGAAATTATCTTCAGATTGAAATAAAAAATCAGGAATATAAAAACGGTGGTTGGAATGCACTGATAATTTTCAGAAATATTTCCACGGATACCCTGACATTGCACAATATAGTTCCTTTCGGAGAGAATCCTGAAAGAGTTTATATTACCGGTTTGGGAGATCATTATCTTTCAAGATCACATTTATTCCGCCCGGGATTTAAACCTGTAAATGTTATTTTACCTGATAATGCATGGGAGCTGGGATACTCGGAATTGGTTACAGGAGATATTCAAATGGCGGCTTTAACCAAAAGGTTATCCTGGGAAAATGCTACCCGGCGAAGGTTTGAGACCGACCTTTTGCCTCAGGGTGAAGTTACCTATCATATCTGGATTGAAACTTTTAAAGGAAACCGGCAGGATGGCCTGCGAAAAATATTTCAGGAAAAATTACTTTTTGATGTTGATGAATTTAATAATTCGTTGTTTGAAAGAGAGGATTTGAAATGGGTCCGGCATTCCTACCTGTGCCAGTTGATGATGGGGTGGGATCACAATATTTATGATTCGGAACAGGATAAATACACTTTTCCTGATTTTGTGGAATTTAATAATCAGGTTCTGGGAGGAGCTGAAATATACGGATTATGGCCCACCTGGCCTGCCCTTGGTATGGATCAGCGGAACCAGTGGGATATGTATCGAAGCATGCCGGGAGGGATTGAAGCTGTCAGAAATTTGGCTGAAGTTACTCACCAAAATGATTCACATTTTTATATTGCTTTTAAACCCTGGGATACCGACACCCGGAGTGAAGATCCCTATGAAGCCTTATCAGAGATTATCAATGAAACAAATTCCGATGGTGTGGTTTTGGATTGTTCCGGGGCATCGAGTGAACAACTCAGAAATGCTGCCGATAACGGTGGCGACGGAGTGGTAATGTACAGCGAAGGAATGGCTGTGCCCAAAGACATGCAGGGAATAGTCAGCGGGCGTGTTCATAATGCACTTTATTATTGCCCGCTGTTAAACCTGAATAAACTGATCAAACCGGAATTTGCCATTTTCAGGGTGGTTGAGGTTGGTAAAGAACGAATCCGAAGAGAATATGCTTTGTCGTTATTTAATGGCCATGGAACTGAGAACAATCTTTTCTCACCGGGTCGTCCATACTGGCTCGATGAGCAGTGGAAATTCCTCGGAAAAATTTTAATGATCCAACGTGAAAACAGCCTATCTTTTCTTCAGAAAAACTGGGAACCATTGATTCAAACACTTTCAGATGATATTTATGTAAATAAATGGCCTTCTGAAAAGAAAACAGTTTATACAATTTTCAGCCTGATCCCGGAAGGATTTAACAAACCGCTTTTTGAAGTTCAATCTCAAAAAGATTCTCATTTTATCGATTTGTGGAATCATAAACCTGTACAGATCGATACTATAAATGGGAAATTGTATGCAATTGCAGATATTGATGCTTTTCCTGAAAAATTTATAGGGACAAACAATGAAGGAGCAGTGGGAGTAATTGCTGAATTGCCGGATTTATTAAATGTTATGTTTAACCTTCCTGCTGATGAATTGACTTTTTTTGCAAATGAAGGGGATCAAATCAGAGTTTGGGCAGGATTGCCCGGATATGAAGGGAAATACAAAGATTTTTCGATTCAGGAACAAACAATCAGACTGTTAAATGAATTTGGCAGGGAAGAAGGAAAATTTGTTATTCAGCTTTTTAAAGATGGAATTTTATTGGATGAAAATATTATTGATTTCCTTCCTGCTTCGGCACGATTAATAAGTTCGGTTAAAAAAACAAAAATTTATACCGGCGCTCCTGAAGGAATGGTAAAAATTCCGGCAGGAAAATTTAAATGGGAAACTGAAAACGGTGATGAATTTATTTCTTATCCTGAATTGCTGACTAAAAAGGAGGTTCAAATACCTTCGTTTTATATGGATCAATTTCCTGTTACCAATAAACAGTTCAAAGAATTTTTGGATAAAAGCGGTTATTTGCCTGATGATCCTGAGAACTTCCTGAATCATTGGGAAGATGGAAATATAAAACCGGGAGACGAAAACAAACCGGTTGTTTTTGTAAGTTATGAAGATGCCAAATCTTATGCAGCCTGGGCTGGCAAACGCCTCCCAACTGAAATGGAATGGCAATACGCAGCTCAAACTTCTGAAATGAATGAATGGCCATGGGGTGACAAGGCAAAAATATCGAGTGAAAAAACCGAAATAACCGGTACCCTGACTGTGGAAAAACTTACCGGGATCGATTCAACTTTTTGTAATCCGGGTAATGGAAGGCTTGATCCGGTTGGCTCTTATCCTGAAGGTGCCAATCCGTTTGGATTACAGGATTTGGTTGGATCAGTCTGGCAAATCACTAACAATGTTTATGATAACTGTACCTACACAATGATTATGCTGAAAGG
>JAFGGF010000108.1 GCA_016930735.1 Prolixibacteraceae bacterium | reverse complement strand
TTAATACAGGAATCCAAACAACCATAATGGAATTTTATTCCCCAGTCCTGTTTCGATCATATCGGAAGCCCCGTATTTCCCGTTTTCAGGTAATGTTTTTCTGCCGCCAACGATAAATTTATATTTTTTATCAACCAGGAAATCAGCACCTGGCGTTGATTCCAGTTTATGTTTATAACCTACTTGATTCAGGAAAAAAGTATGCCTTAAATTGATACTGTCTGCATTTTCCGGTGCAATTGCATATTGCAGGTTTGTATTGTGCATATAAACTTTATCAGGTTTTTTCATCTGATCAGGTTCGCCATTGCCGTTGCTGTACAATAAATTAATCAGCCTTGCATTCTTCAGGTATTTCAGATAATTCATAATTGTTGCACGTGATGTTTCAACAGCGGCCGCTAATTTACTAACATTAGGTGTAACCGGGGTTTCGGTAGCTATGATATACAACAGCTTTCTGAGTTTCGACAAATATTTCAGTTCGATCTGGTTCAGGTAGGGTACATCAATTTCCAAAGCCAGATTGATGTTTTTTAGTAATTTAACTGTAAAAAAGCTGGATTCATTCATAAAATAAGGAAAATACCCGTTTTGAAGATATGGCCCGAAATATGCCAGTGGTTTTACCTTTGATACAATTTCCTTCGAAATCTGAACATGGTTATTCAGGATATCTTCCAATTTATAAACCGGAAATTCCTGTCCTGTTTTGTAATTCAGGAATTCTCGGAATGACAGGCCTTCGAGGTGATAGATCCTTGCAATTCCTTCGAGGTCAGGATTATCTTCCGCAACCCGTAATACCGGCGATGATGTAAAAACAATTTTTAGATCCGGAATTTCATCATAACACATCCTTAGTTCTGCCGACCAGTCGGGGTACTTCTGTATCTGATCCAGGAAAAGTACTTTCCCACCCAGTTTGGCAAATTCATCGGCAAAAGAATAAATCTTTCGTTTAGTGAAATAGAAATTATTCAGGTTGATAAAAAGAACAGAATCATCGCCGGGATATACCTTCTTTATATGGTCGAGAATAAATGAAGTTTTGCCAACTCCCCTGAATCCTTTGATACAAATCAATCTGTGCGACCAATCGATCTGATTTAGCAATTCCCTGGAGAGAAGAAAATTCTGATCCTCAAGCAATGAATTATGAATGATCTTAAATGAATCCATATGAATCATATTTGCCAGTAAAAATAGTCAGATTTGCTGAAATTTTGCTATTTCGAGATTACAATAAGGCAAAAATAATGTGATTTAGAATTATTAAAAATAAAGTGTTGGGTCATTCCGATTATTTACAGGTTAATTTTTTAATAAGATTTTTAAATTGAAGAATAACAGATAGAAGAGAAGCTTTATTTTTTATTGGGAATGTTAGGTTGTTATATGTTGCAATTCAGGGTAGTGCATGAGATCTTTGAAAAATACAAGACAATCAAGTTCATTTGGTCAGACTAATTTTTTTTCTTTTTACAATTTTAGTCAATTATAAGTTATACACTGAAAACGATGTTAAGGTTAATTTAATAAAAATGCTGCAATATAAATTCTGAAAACTTTTAATGTTTATCGAAGAATACATCTGGGAAGCCTTTCAGCCATTTGTTTTTTTCAATATTATAGGCTTTAAAAGAGGCACCAAAATCGAAATAGCACCAGCTGAAACCATATTTTTCAAATTGTGTACGCACAAATTTAGTCCATATTACCCTGTGTTCATGGATTGCTTCAACAATGGCGCCGAATTCTCCGATGGTTATGGGCCGGTTGTTTTTTTCCGACCATTTTTTAATAAATTCCAAATGTTCGATAACGGCTTCTTCCTGTCCTGGAGTTCCGGTCCATGAAATTCCACGCCAGTCGTCGGAACCGATAGCCCATGAAGCCCCCTGGTTTGTAAAATCATAGGGTAGGTAATACCTGACACTTACGATCACATTCCGTTCATTTTCAGGAATTTTTAATTGTTCGATAAAAGTATGATAACCCCATTCTGCTATATCAATAATTAAAGTGCGGTCGGTATCGGTTTTCCGTATTACATTTAAAATTTCGGGGATCATTTTATTCCATTTTTCAGGAGTGAGGTTATTATGCGGCTCATTCAGGGGCTCAAAAATTAGGTGGTCCGGTTTTGTTCCAAGGTAATGTTTTGTAAGCTGATCCCATATTGAAAGAAATTTTTGCCGGTTTATCTCATCGTCGGGATAGTCGTATAATTCATTAAAATAGTGGATTGTGATAATTACAGTAAGGTTTCTTTTAAAACACCAGCCAAGGATTTCATCCACACGGTTCAGAAAATTTGGATCGATTGAGTAGGGTGGTGACCCGGAAATATGTGCCGTCCAGCAAATCGGAAGCCGTACAGAATTAAATCCGGCCATTGCAATCTCTTCGATGTACGATTCTTTGATTTTCATGCCCCATGCACCTTCATACGGTGCATCAAGTGCATTGGCTATATTCATCCCCTTCCCAATATTTTTGTTCCTTTCAAATGCAAGGGAATCATTGCCGGGAATTTCCTGTGCTGAACAGAATATAACCGAACAGAGGGTCAAAACTGTTAAAATCCAATGTAATACTTTTATTTTCAAGGTTCTGATTTTAACATATAAAGGCTATTGTTCATTTTTCAATTATCAAAGTATTTGATAACCAGCCTGTAACTTATTGTAAATGCCAGCGGTATCAGTTCGCTGTCAAATACAACACTGTGATGGTTTTCGAGGTCCTCGCGGTAATCTTCCACATCGGAGCTGCGCACCGGGTAAAGCAACGAAAGCGACCAGTAACTCTTTTTATCGGGGTTTCCAGGGCGGATATCCAAACCTATCCCGACAGAAGGGCCATAAAAAAACTTATCAAGACTTGAGGCGTTTTTTACATGAATGACCGTATTGTAACCATACATTCCCACAATGTAAGGGACATATCCCGACTTTGGGTTATCCGAAACAAAACGCAGTTTTACTCCGGCATTGTAGCCAACTCCGGCAAAAGCATAACCAAATCCGCCAAATACCCCAATATTTTTAGTCGGATATAGTGTGAGATTACCGCCAATCCCCCCATGGTCGAGCCCAATCCCGATTCCAAGCGATGATTTATCGTTTTTGAATATTGCTGACTTTTTGTTCTGGGCGTTAAGTTGTACTGATAAAATTAAAATACAAACAGTTAGAATAACTACAGATTTTTTCATAATCCAGGTTTTTTGCTCAGGTTAAGTTACGATAAAAAATACTTCCCGTCAATTTTTTGTTAAATGAATTAAGTTGGTTGTGGGATTTCATGTAATGGTGATAATCAGTAATTTGAATAATTGGTGAAATTAATTCTGAAAAATTGGAAATAATTTTTTAATCAACACAGCAGAGGAGACTTTTTATATTCAGGTATGATTTATTGCCTCTTAATTAACTGGTTGAAATCTTTTACAGAATCAGCAAACTTAAAATTTTAGTACAACGTGTTTTATATTGACCCTGTTGTAAGTATATGAAATGTGCACCGATCCATCGCTTGTTTCAATGATGGCAGGATAACTGTATTCTCCCGAAGTTTTGTCTTCAAGTTTATAAACGTTACGCCAAATATTACCGTCTTCAGAAATCATAACATATAGTTTGTTGCGTCCTTTGGACCACTCCTCGCCACCGGATTCAGGATTGTAAACAAGCACCAAAAGTCCTGTTTTTAAAGTAACAGCATCAATTCCCGAGTTCGGATTTGGAATATTTGTTTTTTCGGGTTTGCTCCATGTGGCTCCCATATCTTCCGACCTGCTTTCAACAATACAATTCTGATCGCTCCTCATCAGGGCAAGGATAGTTCCATCGGACAGGGTTAACAGTGTAGGTTGAATCAGTTTAAAACCTGTTGTAGTATCAATTAAAACCTTCGACCATGTATTCCCGTCATCATCGGAAAGTTCCATGTGGGCATTCCAAATATTTCCCCTTTCCACACTCGAAGGGCTGATAATCCTGCCACCCGGCAGGCAGATTGGTTTGTTTTTTACCGGTCCCAATATACTTTCCTGCAGTTTTATCGGTTCAGACCAGGTTTGCCCGTCGTCGGTTGATTTTTTATACATGCCCCACCATTTATCGGGAGAAGGCCCAACTTTGTAAAACAGGTAAAGTTCGTCGTTTTTTGTCTTAAAAAGGACAGGATTCCACGTGGGGTAACGAACAGAGTCGTTTATAATCCCATCAGCCAGAAGTACAGGCTTGCTCCATACTTCAGTACTTTTTACAGAACCCCAGATACATACATCAGGATGCCGCTCATAAGTCCCCCCGAACAATACACCCATAATGTTACCATTTGATAATTCTGCAAGCGATGAGGCATGGCATTGTTTAAAAGGGGCTTCGGTAAAAATCAATTCGTTTTCTATCAGTTCAACTTCAGGCAGCTTTGTATCAGGTTGTGCTGCTGTTTCTAATATTGAAGCAGCTATAATCAAGGCAATTAATATATATTTTGTTGTTTGCATAAGTATTGTTCGTTTTGGTTCCCAGACAGCCTTTATGCCTGAACTCTCATCATTAATGATTGGAAGAGTTTCAATGAAGAACTGCGATTGAAATACCAGCAGAATCCCGCGTTAAATATAGCTTTTGTTAGCGAAATGTTATTTTATTTCCTTTTTTGAATCATTGAATTAGCAATATTTCTAACATCTTCATTTTTGTCTATTTGTAAATTGTGTATTATTTCAATAGGTGTCAATTTATTTGTTGCAACGGCAAGCCGAACTTCCCATTCTTTATCTGATGATAGTTTAATAAGGATTTCTTTTGAATTTGTTTCGTAAGAAATGTTTCTTCTGATTTCCATAAATTCTGAATCTGAGAGTTTTTCTTGAATTGAATCAGGTAAATTAGGGTGTACAGCAATTTTTGAAATCGCAGCAATATCTCCTTCTTTTGATACTTTTTCATAAAGATCAATTACTTGAACAGCATCTAAATTGTTAAATCCTAATTTTTTTTGTCTCAGTTGAAATTCAATTCTCCCAGTGATAATAACAAGTGCAACTCCTATTACTACAGGAATAATTACCTGTTTGATATTTTGTTTCTTAAATAATAATGGTATTGAAATCAATGCCAGACTTAAAACAGAACAAAACAGAAATACTTGTATTTCAGGGATTCTTTTCCACAAAGAGTTTAAGAAATTACTGATACCAATTAT
>JAFGGF010000107.1 GCA_016930735.1 Prolixibacteraceae bacterium | reverse complement strand
CTTTTAAAAATTGGTGAAAATTCTGATTCAAAATCTGAAAAACAAATTAGTGCCACCAGGAAAATTTATTTTAATGCCCTGAAATATGCCGCCGTTGCTGTTTTGGTCCTGTCGGTCGGAACACTGATCTATCTGGGAATAAACAGGAAAAATCCAAATACAGAAACACAGCAACTTGTTTTTACAGAGATCGAACTGCCAAAAACCATCATTTTGCCCGATAGTTCCGTTGTAACGTTAAATAAAGAAACTGAAATATTTTATCCTGAGGTGTTTTCAGGGGCCTCACGAAATGTGGAAATTATAGGAGAAGCATTTTTTGAAGTAACCCCAAATCCGCAAATACCTTTTATAATAAAAGCAGGCAACACGCAAATTAAAGTATTGGGAACATCGTTTAATGTATATGCTTACCCAGCATCTGAAACAGTAGAGGTTGTTGTTGAAACAGGGAAAGTTCAGGTTTCGGGCTTTGAAACCGAAAAACAAAACCCGGAAGATGTATTCCTTGAACCGGGAGAAAAAGCCACATTTAATAAAAAAGATAAAAAATTAAGCAAACAGAAAAACAACGACCCGAATTATAATTCATGGAAAACATACAGCCTCGTGTTTAAAGAATCAAAACTTTCATATGTGATCGACGTTCTGGAAAAAACATATCATGTTGAAATTCAGGCAGAAAATCCTGAAATTGAAAACGAAGTTTTGGTTGCGGAATTTAATAACAAACCCATTGAATTTATTTTAGATGTAATCCGCTTAACCTTCAACCTGGAACTTTCGGTTGAAGACGGCCGTTATATTTTGAAAAGCAGTAACTCATAATTAGTAAAAGCCATGAAAACAAACAAAACAAACATTCGGTTAAAGCTTGCCATTTTCTTTTTTTTGATGGCGGCAGCAACTCAGTTACTTGTTGCGCAGGAACAGAAAAAATCCCAGATACTCGACCAGAATATCAGTATTTATGCAGAAGACGAACCCCTTTCAAACATCATCGAAAAAATCTGTAATTACCTGAATATTGATTATTCGTACAATGCAAGCATTGTTGCCGGTAAAAAAATCAGCCTGAATGTTTCAAACAAGCCAATAAAATATGTATTGGACCAATTGATGAAAGATTTCTACCTGATTTTTGAACTTGATGGAAATATATTGGTAGTAAGAGACTATGTTTCACTTGACGAAAGCGTTGATTACGAGAGAAATACGCAAAAGTTTTATGCCGCGAACAGGGGATTTTTCTTTAACGACCCTCATAAAAAAAGTGTTTCCATAAAATTTAAATCAACCAGCAACCTGATTATTATCCCGGTTACAATTAACGATTCCGACACACTAAATTTTATTCTGGATACGGGAGTAAAATACCCGATAATTACAGAGCTGCCGTTTGTAAACAAACTTGACCTCAATTACTTAATGCCGGTTGAAATTAAAGGCCTTGGCGAAGGGCAAACACTTACTGCTTACCGGTCAGGAAATAATAAAATTAAAATTGAAGGGCTGGTTGCAAACAATCAGGAAGTACAAATGATCATCGATGAAAATTTCCAGATTTCGCATATGCTGGGAATGCCGGTCCATGGCCTCATCGGATTCAACCTTTTTAAAGATTATGTGGTAAAAATTGATTATATCAACGAAGAACTTACCCTTTATCGCCCGGAATATTATAAATACAGGGATAAAAAACATGATATAATCCTACCCTTGTATTTTGATTCAAACAAACCATATGTACGTACTTCTGTGGTTACAGAAGATTATGAAGAAGTTCCTGTAAAACTTCTGGTCGATACAGGTGCAAGCGATGCACTCTGGCTTTCGGAAAACTCGGATGAAAGAATTAAACTACCCGATATTCATATTGAAACCTTCCTGGGAAGAGGGCTAAGCGGTGACCTTTATGGAAAAAAGGGCAGGATAGACGGTATCTGGGTTGGCCCGTTAATTTTATCAAAACCAATTGTAGCTTTCCCAAACTCCGATGTTATTGACCAGTTAATGTCATCAAACGACAGGAACGGAACTATCGGTGCTGAAATCCTGCGTAGGTTTATTGTTACACTCGATTACAGGAATCAACGGTTGACACTTCGCCCTACCAGTAAAGTTAATGAAGACTTTAACTACAATATGAGCGGAATGGAAGTTACCAATCCAATGCCTGGCTTGCCCATTTTTACAATCAACAATATCAGGGTAAATTCACCGGCATATTTTGCCGGATTAAAAGAAAACGACCAGATTCTTTCTATTAATAATACGAATTATAACTCGCTGGAATTGAATGATATTAATTTGTTGCTTCAAAGCAAGGAAGACAGGAAAATAAAACTCAAAGTACTTCGCAACGGCGAAGAATTTAAAACTGAATTTCATTTGAAAAAAGTATTCTGATTTGAAAACAAATGCCGGTATATTAATCGTTATTTTACTTCTTGCAATCAACTCATTTGCACAGTATCAAAATAACAGTGTTTTAAATATACCTGTATCTGTAAATGCCTCTGATATAACTCTTACAGAGGCATTATCCGAAATCAGCAGAAAAGCGAATGTTTATTTTTCATACGATGCATCCATTATTGTATCTGACAGGCTTGTTTCACTTAATGTAAATAACCAGCCTGTCAGGGATGTTTTAAAATCGCTTTTTGATACTTCAATGTTCTCATTCATAGAAAAAGAAAACCAAATAATTATATCTTTTTCTGAAGATACTGACCCAGGCGATCTTAACCGGATTTTGGAACCTGAAAATAAGGAATACATTACACTTTCAGGGCAATTAGTGGATGAAAAAAACAACGATCCCCTGTTGTTTGCCAGCGTTTCTGTTTTTAATAAACCCATTGGGACTATTACAAACACTGAAGGCAAATTTATACTTAAAATCAAACATGATTTGTCTTCCGACCCGATCGTATTATCCTGCGTTGGCTATTCCCAAAAAATACTCACAGTCAGCGAATTACAAAAAAAGGAAATCATTGCATTGCATCCCGTGTCTATCCTGATAAAGGAAGTAAGGGTAAATGCAATAAGCCCTTATGAAATTCTGGACAATGTTGTAGCCCGAATCGATGAAAATTATGGCAACGATTTGATGATGATGAAAGGATTTTACAGGGAAACATTAAAACAGGACGAAGATTATATTAAGGTTTCAGAAGCAGTAATTGATATATTAAAATCGGAATATTCCAATACATCCCGTGAAGACAAAATAAGAATCGTAAAAGGAAGAAAAAGTTCTGATGTAAGCCCGTTTCAATGGGTTAATTTTAAGCTGATGGGAGGGCCTACAACTATGACCCAGCTTGACATACTGAAAACGATGGGTAATTTTATCGATCCGGAATACAGAAATCTTTACAAATATGACATCGACAGGGTTATCTGGTTTCATAACCACCCGGTTTTTGTACTCCGCTTTAAACCAGCCAGAAACGACCTTTTCCTTTGTTATGAAGGTGAATTGTATATCGACAGGGAAACATATGCTGTTTTACATGTCGATTTTGGATTCAGTAAAAAAGGGCTGCGAATTGCGGAACAATCGCTAATTAAAAAAAGGCCAAAAGATTTTAAAGTGAAACCTGAAAATGTCCGTTACAATGTTGATTACAGGTATACAAACGGTATTTGCTATCTATATTCTGCAAAAGCCTCGATTGTTTTTAAAGTCAGGCATAAAATTGAAAACATAAACTCAAAATTTTTCAGTGTTTCAGAATTACTTGTAACCGATTTTAAAAAAAGCCAGATTAAACGTTTTCCGAGAAAAGAAGTCTTTAATAAAACAGACATCTTCGCCGAAAATATCGACAGTTTTGATGAAGATTTCTGGGGCAGTTTCAATATCTTTAAACCTGATGAAGATTTGCAGGGGGCTATTGAAAACCTGAAAAATAATTATAAATCAACAGGAAAACTTTTTTTATACGATAACAATTTTCTTTCAAAATCGGAATCTGAAAAATAATCAACAACTACAAATTTCATTATTAAAGCTATGAAAACTACAGTTATTTCAGCCATTTTCATTTTTTTAATGTCTGTAATATTTGCACAGGAACCAAGCGATGCATTAAAAAATATTACTACAAAATTGTCAGTTTATTCACAAAACCTCCCTTTGGAAAAAGTATATCTCGAGCCCGATAAAGACATTTATAACCCGGGTGAAATTGTCTGGTTCAAGGCTGTGGTTTTTGACCGTTCAACCCAGAAACTGAGCACCCTTTCAAAAGAACTGGTAATAAAACTTTTTGACAATAAGGGAGATATAATAACAAGTGATTATTATTTGCTGGAAAACGGCCAGACCAACGGAGATATAAAGCTCCCCGAAGACCTTCCACGGGGCAGGTATTATATCTCGGCTTTTACAACTCTTCAATTCAATATTGAAAATACTTTTAACCGTTTGATCTATGTTGACCAGGTTTACAAATCAGACTTGATTGTGACTGTTTTGAACGAGGATGAAATATTTGATACTGAAAAGGATGCAAAAATATTAGTTGAAGTAAAATCACTAAAGAATGAACCGGAACCTAGGCTCCGGCTTAATTATGAGGTTTACATCGAACAGGAACAAATTGAAAATGGAAAAGTAAGAACTGATGCTAACGGAAAAGTTGAAATCGGATTTAAATTTCCCGACGAAACAGGTGAATTGCCCTTAAGAGTTGTAATCTGGGAAGAAAAAAACTACTGGGAAAAAACAATACCTGTAAAAACCGGCAAAGACAGGATTTTGCTCGAATTTTACCCCGAAGGCGGAAATGCCATCAGCGGATTGCCACAAAAAACAGGGTTTGTTTCGTTTGATATTTTTGGAAATCCTGTTTCTGTTGAGGGCGATATAATTGACAAAGACGGAACGCTTATAGCAAAATGCAAATCTTTTACCAATGGCTTTGGATTGGTTCCTGTTCAGTATAAAACAGAAGAAAAATACCGGCTGAAAATTACCAGCAATTATGGAAAAGGGCAGATATTTGATCTACCCTCCCCCGGCAAGGATAATTTCACCATTGCTGCTTTAAGCAACGATGAAGACTTTGTAAATACATACCTTTCCTGCCCCGTTGGTGAGGAGCATAAAATTATTCTTACACTTACATCGGGTTATAAGCTTGCCTGGGCAGGAGAATTAACAATATCAAAACCTGCAAGATTTAAAATTCCTGTTAACGAATGCCCGGATGGAATTGCAATGATTTCGGCTTTTAACATGAATGAGGAACTCATTGGCCAAAGGTTGATATATATTGACCGTAAAACAAACCTGAACCTGAATGTTAAAACTGCTTTACAAAACAATATTGAAGCACAAATTTCCGCTTCTGATGCCGGTGGAATACAGATAACCGGCCAATCCATTGTTTCTGTTGCATCAAAAAATCGTTTCTTTGAAAACGAAAACAGTATTTATAATTATCTGAAATTTAATTCCGAATTTAAAAATTCAGTTCAGGATAATACAATAACCAACCCTGAGAACAACATGAGCAGGACTGCGATAGATTATATTCTGATATCCAATAAATTAAGGGGATTTTCATGGAATGGTATTTTAAATTTTAATTCTTCTGATATCAAATATGTTAAAGATAACCTTATGGGGATAACAGGCAGGGTAACAGGAAAATATGGTTCATCAATACAAAATGCCATAGTACGTTTAACTGATTCAAGGACCTCTGAAACATTTACTCAAACCAGTGATAATGAAGGGATTTTTACTTTTCTGTCAGTGGATCCTGCCGACAAACAATTTTTTACAATTTCTGCAAGCGACAGGGAAGGTAAAAATGAATACAATGTTAAAATTGTTCAATCGTTTGATGAACTCCTTGGTAAGTATATTCGTAGATTTGATTTGCAGAATTCAGCAATTGATGTTCCACGTGAAAAGTTAATTGAATTTATTAGTTTAAATGAAAATACGATTTTAAATGCCCCTGTAAAACCGGTAAAAGTAACCCGGCAATTTAATGAACCGGCATATAAACAATTATTAAAAAGTTCTACAAGTCTGCTGGAAGTTATAAAATCAATTAAACCGTTTTCCCTTTCCGGTGATGCAATAATTTTCCCCGGAATGTTAAATTCAATAAACAGCCAAATGGGAGCTATCATTGTTGTTGACGGTCAGCAGTTAGGCAAATCATCATCGGTACTTGATAATTACAACCCCCTTGATATTGAGGAGATAAATGTTTATACAGACCCGGTTAACAGCCAAAAATATACTGGTTTTGCCAGTGGCGGATTAATTGAAATATTTACCAAAAAAGCTGAAATAGCACCTGTTCAGCAGGATGAAGAAAGTCAGGAAGAAAACCTGTATATGAACGGCTACAGGATTCCGCGTGAATATAATTCTGTTACAAATTTACTGGCGGAAAAAGAAAATAAACTAAAAAGTACATTATACTGGAATCCCGATCTTAACATTGAATCAGGACAGAGTTCAAGGCTTTTTATACCGCTTTCGGAATTAAAAACCGATTATATTATCAGAATTACAGTCCTTGATAGCTCTGGCGGAGTTGGAAACTACAGGTCGGAAATCGGTAATTAATAAATCCGCAGTAATTTCTTTTAACGGCACAGTTCGCGGCAGTGTGGTTTTATAATCTTTAATCATTACTTTTGTACTGATTTTTAAGGTAATTATGGAAGAATTCAGTACCCGCCAGAATAAAATATCGAGGCTGATTCAAAAGGAACTGGCAGATTATTTTCAGAAAGAGAGCCGGAATTATTTCAGGGGAAAAATAATCAGTGTTACGATTGTACGGGTTACCCGTGACCTGGGGATAGCCCGGATTTATTTGAGTATTTTCCCAAACGATGGTTCAGGAGAAATCCTCGATCAGATCGTTCTTATGTCAAGGCAGATCAGAGGAACCCTTGGGAAAAGGGTAGGAAAGCAATTACGGATTATTCCCGAGCTTGAATTTTATATCGACGACAGCCTCGATTATATTAAAAATATCAATAATTTGTTGAATAAATAGAAAAGCATACAGGTTGAATTTCCCGCTTTTTATAGCAAAAAGATACCTCGTTTCGAAAAAAAAACGGAACATCGTTAATATTATTTCCGGAATTGCCTTGTCCGGAGTTACGATCGGAACTATTGCTCTTGTTGTGGTTTTATCTGTTTATAACGGATTTAACGACCTGATACATTCCATGTTCAACTCTTTCGACCCCGACCTGAAAATCACAGCGGTTGAAGGAAAAACATTTGAGGTAGAAACAATCAACCAAAAAGAAATTGAAGATTTACACGGAGTTGCCTATCTTGCTCAGGTTTTGCAGGAAAGAGCAATCCTGGAATACGCCTCTTCGCGCGATGTTGTTACAGTAAAAGGAGTCTCACCAAATTATAAATATGTTACTGACCTGGACAGTTTATTAATTGATGGAAATACAAATTTAATACAGGATGGCGTCCCGTTTGCTGTTATTGGCGCAGGAATTTCATATACTTTTATGATCCGGCTCAATTTTCTTGATCCGATGCACATTTATGCAGCAAAAAAAGGGGAGAGGGTATCACCAAATCTTGCCCGTTCATTAAACCATAAACAAATTTATCCAACCGGAATTTTTAGTGTTCAGGACGCCTATGATTCTGAATATCTAATTGTCCCGTTAAATTTTGCCCGCGATTTATTTGATATTCCAACCAAGGTCAGTGCATTAGAAATAAAATTAAAAAACGAAGCCGATAAAGAACAGATTCAAAAACAAATACAAACACTGGTTGGGGAAAAGTTCCACGTGAAAAACAAATATCAGCAACAGGAGCTGGTTTACAAAGTAATGAATTCTGAAAAGTGGGCAATCTTTTTTATTTTGGTGTTTATATTTATCTTATTATCTTTTAATATCATTGGCAGCATATCCATGTTAATCATCGATAAAAAAGATGATATTGCCATTCTTCAGAGTATGGGTGCCGGTCAGAAAACCATAAACAGGGCTTTTTTACTTCAGGGATGGCTTATTACCTTTATTGGAGCTGTTTTGGGCTTGATTTTAGGTGTTTTTATTAGTTTGACCCAACAATGCTTTGAAATTATAAAACTTCCGGGAGGAGGCTCATTTGCAGTCTCAGCCTACCCTGTATCAATCAATCCGAGACACCTTATTTTATCATTCCTTACAGTAATTTTGATCGGTTTTATTACTTCCTGGCTGCCGATTAAATATTTTTCAAAAAAATACACTGCTGCGGTTCAACTCTAATTATTTATTTTGTTATGATTTTTTATAGCCTTTATAAAGTGAAAAGGTTATAACTTGCACATGAATTTTATGTTCATAAAGGATGAAAGCAATAGTAAAAGCAAAAGCAGAAAAAGGGTTGTGGCTCGAAGATATGCCTGTGCCAAAAGTTGGCCCAAACAATGTATTGATTAAAATAAAAAAGGCTGCAATATGCGGTACCGATCTGCATATTTATAAATGGGATGAATGGGCGCAGCAAACTATAAAAACCCCTGTTGTAATCGGACACGAATACATGGGAACTGTAGTTGAAGTTGGAGAAGAAGTGAGTCGGGTTTCTATAGGAGAAAGGGTAACGGTTGAGGGCCATATTTCCTGTGGTTTCTGCCGGAATTGCAGAAGGGGAAGGCAACATATATGTGACCATACT
>JAFGGF010000106.1 GCA_016930735.1 Prolixibacteraceae bacterium | reverse complement strand
TTTAATCAAACCATTTTGAGATCAAATTGTTTTTCACAAAAGTCCAGATAATTATGAAATATATTTTAATTTTTGTTGCGCTGATTTCAGTAATATCGTGTTCAGTAAAGGTTGATCCGGATATTACGGTTAAAGACCTGAAAACTTCCATTGAGTATCTTGCATCTGATTCGTTGAAGGGCCGGAAAGCCGGTGAGGAAGGCGACAGGCTGGCTGCGGAATTTGTAAAAGAACAATTTGCCAATGCCGGGCTTGAATTATTGTACGACGATGGTTTTCAGTCTTTTGACATTGTAACTGAAGTGGAGCTTGGCGAAGGAAACTCGTTTAAAGTAGAAGATACCGATTATACTGTTGAAACAGATTTTTCTCCTTATTCATTTTCAGCAAATACCAGTGTCTCCGGCGATGTTGTTTTTGCCGGATATGGTTTTAATTTTACTGATGACAGTATCAGTTGGAACGATTACAAAGACCTGGATGTTGAAGGAAAATGGGTACTGGTACTGAAAGGTGACCCGGAAATGGATGTAAGCGAAAGCATTTTTATCCGGTATTCCGACGAGCGGTCGAAAGTATTGGTAGCTTCCGATAATAAAGCCGCTGGAATTATTTTAACCGGTGGCCCTGTTTTTGATTCATCCGACGAACTTTCACCCGTGTTTTACGATAAAAACAGCAGTGAGTACAGTATTCCGGTTATTCAGGTAACACGGAAAGTTGCTGATGAAATCCTGAAAAAATCGGGGAAAACAGTTGCCGAACTTGAAGAAAAGCTGAATGAAACCCGGAAATCCGAAAGTTTTGATACGGAAACTACGGTTTCGGTACATGTGAATGTGGTTCAGAAACAGGTTCAGACAATGAATGTTGTGGGGCTGTTGCCCGGTACCGACCCGGTTTTAAAAGATGAATATGTGATCATCGGGGCTCACCACGACCATCTGGGATTCGGAGGCCCGGGGTCGGGTTCACGTGCACTCGATACCATTGCTATCCATAACGGAGCCGATGACAATGCTTCGGGTGTTGCTGCCGTTATCGAACTGGCTGAAAAAATGGCTTCATTAAAAGAACATAAACGATCGATAATTTTTGCAACTTTTGGTGCCGAGGAAATGGGGCTGATCGGCTCCAGGGCTTTTACTGCCGATCCTCCGGTTGACCTGGATAAAGTGAGTGCCATGTTTAATTTCGATATGGTAGGACGGCTCGATACAACTTCGAATTCACTGAGCATTGGCGGAATTGGTACCGCCGAAGAAATTAAACCGCTGCTTGAAAAATACAATCCCGGTTTTGAACTCGCACTTTCAGAAGAGGGTACAGGCCCTTCCGACCATTCATCGTTTTATTTACAGGGGATTCCGGTTTTCTTTATCTCTACCGGTGCCCACAGCGATTACCATACGCCTCTTGACGATGCCGACCGGATCAATTACAAGGGTGCTGCCGATGTAATCAAATATGCTGATGAATTGGTAACCGATGTAGTTAACCGCGACAATAAACTGACTTACAAAGAAGCCGGTTCGATGCAGCGATCGGGCAGGGGAGCACGGTATAAAGTTACCCTTGGGATTATACCCGATTTTGCCGGAGCCGAAAAAAGAGGCCTTCGTGTTGATGCCGTTACCAAAGGTAAACCAGCTGAAAAAGGCGGCATGAAAAAAGGCGATATTGTAACTTCTATTAACGGATTGAAAGTAGGCAATATTTACGATTACATGAACCGTTTAAACACACTCGAAGCCGGAGCAAACATTACAGTTGATGTTTTGAGAGATGATAAAGAAGTAGTGCTGATCATTCAGTTGTAACTTATTATGGATTCCATCTTTTTTGAAGAGATGGAATCCTTATTAAGAAAATCTTTGTTGGTATTCTATTTCAGACATTCCAAATACAGGGATTCTAAATCCACACCTGAAAAATTCCTTTGCGTTTTAAACTTCCCATTTTCCTTTTTGCCCGTAAAATGAAACTTTCATGGTACCGGGCCTGATCAATTCAATAAATCCTTTAATTGCACAGCTTTTAGGGAGGTTGGTTTTTACCTTTTCAATGTCATCCATGGTTTGGTAATGAATAACCATTTGCCATTGTTTGCCTGAATTTTCACAAACCAATTCCATATCAACATATCCATCCTGTTTTTTATGAAATTCGTTCACAACCCTGTCTGCCTGAAGAATCAGCTGTTCATGGCCAATTCCATCGCTTAATTCAAATGAAATAAATTCTGTAATCATTGTTTAATTGTTTTATGGTGAATAAATAAAATTATTTAGGCACTATTTAGAATAGTTGCCTATAAAAATATGTTGTAATTTGTCAACACTGTCAAGGATTTGCCTTAGCTCTTCGGGACTGAATTTTTTAAACCATTCTGAGTTCCATTTTTGAAACATTTCCCGGCATTGGTCAACCAGATTTTGTCCTTTTTTTGTTATTGATAATAAAGTTGACCGTTTGTCATCCGGTTTTGGCGTGATTTCTATAAGTCCCATATTTTGCAGCTTTTTTACAGCTTTTGAAACATGGGCCTTCTCAAGAAGCAGGCGGTTTACCATATTTTTTTGTTGTATTTCCTCAGCTTTGGCAATTTCAAAAAGGATGGAAAACTGTTGTTGATTTAACTGGTAGGGCAATAGTAACCTGTTTCCTTCACGCTGTAGAATTCCGCTGATATTCATTAATTTCCCTATTATTATTGAAGGAAATTGTTTTTCATTGTTTATTATTTTAGTTTCCATGGAAACAAAGATAGAAATAATATTGTTTCCATGGAAACTTTTTTGATTATTTTCTCAGTTTTTTTAATATTCAGGTTAAATAAGGAAAATATTT
>JAFGGF010000105.1 GCA_016930735.1 Prolixibacteraceae bacterium | reverse complement strand
TGAATAACAATATCTGCATCGATACTTTTTTCCGGTACAAAAGGCAACCTGTAATTTGCTTTTTCTACCTGAAATCCTTTTAATACCAGGTAATTGCTTAATAATGAACCAATGTAGCTATTAGCTCCAAGTATATGAATTTTCAGCATTTAAAATAAATTGAAAAGTTAAAATTAGTATCTTAAGTTTGTACTTCTCTAATTTATTTTCAGTTTCCTTATATCTTTATTTACTTCAATTACAGGCCTGTGGTCCATACCAAAGTAATCAGCCAGCGAGCAAGGCATTCTACGATAGTTTAATTTTGCTGACAGATAAACATTCCCCTCAAGTTTTTCAGGAACGACAAAAGAATATTTTTCGTTCCTGATCTCCATGGGATTTAAACGGTTTTCAATTACTTTTACAGTCATCCACTGAGCAAAAGTAAACTCTCCTTCGTTATCAAGAAAAGCACTGTGGTATAGCCTGTCTCCTTCGGGAAGTGCATCGCGTGCTATGGGCTCCGATAATTTGCTGTGTGAAGGGAAAGCCACTTTTTCATTGCTGGTAATGAAATATTTATCATTCGGATCATCCGCATTTTTCATCACCGGAATATGAAACATTTCTTCTCCCTTTTCATTTACTAAAGCAACCCTGAGCCAGACATCGCGTTCTTCGGTCGAGCCGGTCGGGAATTTATGCCCTGTTGCCACAGCCTGGACATCAATAGAAAAATCGACTTTTTCACCCGCTTTAATTTCGGTTTTATTCAGTTTTATTTCAATATGGGCGGCCCCTTCAACAAATTCTGTAAATCCTCCGCCAAACCAATGGTCAGAATTATAAGGCCTTGGAACACCCATTTTTGCAGGTTTTCCCCCCATTGGCTGCATATGGCAGGTTTGGCAAACTATTCCCCTTCCGGGGTAAACACTTTCTTCATATTCGGTGTAGGTTGATTTAACCCATACATTGTACGGATTTAATTCATTATGGCACGATGCACATATGAAAGGGGCTTCGTAATGTTCTGAAGTAGCAGTTTCATGATGCGGAGACCATGGAAATTCCAGATCACCGTATTTGGTATCAACTGCATCAGTGGCATCCGATACATAGTCATGGTTAAATGGAGGATCGTTTTTAAAGTGACTGATTGTATGGCAGAAATCACAAAAGATCCCACGCTCAGCCATTCTTCTGTTTCCGTCATTGCTTTTCCAGAAATTATCTGAAGTATTTGTCTGATCTGGTGTCATTTCACCAGCAAGGAAAGCACTGGGTGCATGGCACCCGATACAATCGTTCCGGGCATCTTTTAATTCAGGGGCAAATGATTCGGAAGCTATAACCAAGTCATAGAATTGCCTCTGAAAAAAATCACCGGAAAAACTTCTCGAATGTTGTGAGGTGCTCCAATGGGTAAATTTGTCCCAATGGCAGCCCGAACATACCTGTGGATCTTCGAAATAATTATATGGCTTATGTTGATTTTTCCTTTGCGCTTTATCAATGGTTTGAAACGATGCAGCAAATAAAATAATTATAAATGAAAGGCTTAATATTCCCAATTTTTTCATAATAATATAGATTTAAGGATTAAAAGAATCCGATAGAAAGGATTGATTTAAAAACAAGGTTATCGGCAGGATTGGTTAATCCAAATCCGATCCCTGTATGCCAAATGAACCTTCCTTGTTTTCCCATAATTATATCAACAGCAGGAAAGAGGTAGGTTTGGGTTTTGTCAAAGGGGCTTAATTCTTTTAATTCCCCCATTTTGGAATAAAACTCAATACCGGGTTGAATTGTCAGGCTTTTTTTATAATACCATCCCCCGTTCAGGGTGAATTCAACTCCCTCTGTGACATCTTCACCACTTATTTTTTTTTCAAATGTCGGATTGAGGACAAAAGTATGAAATCCGAGATCTTTTTCGAGAATCCATTTTATTTCAATCTCTTCTGAATTACCGTATTCTTCCCTGGGTAGAATGTATTCTACATATAATCCCAAATCTACAGGACGTTGTCCTTTTTCCCAGAACCGTCCATGAAACAAAAGTGCTTTGGTTTGAATGTGTTTCAGGTCGTGCCCCTTTGGTTGTTCAAAATCAAGGTATAAACCAACAGTCCATTTATTGCTTACACCATATTCCAGTTCAAGAGAATGAGCCATTAAACCACCCCTGTCAACTTCTTCGCCGAAAAACATATAACTCTGGTCGGAGCCAATGGCACTGAACCAGTGTACCAGTTCCTTTTCACCTGCTTCAGGAGTCATATAAGGATAAATTTTAAAGAATTGGGAAAATCCTGATACCGGGAAAAGAATGATAAATAGAAACAGCATTTTTCTTTTCATAAATGGTAGGTTTTTAGTACAGAACTATTGCTAAATTTAAATAATAAATAGTAAAGAAAACATGTTGAAGGGCAATTTATAACTGGTTTAAAAAAGAATAAAAAAAGCGGACTTTGAAAAATCCGCTTTAATTATTATAAAAAATTACTTAATTCCGTTTGCAAGCATATAGTAAACCTCATTCCAGCGAAGTTCTTTTTTGAAATCTGTGAGATTTGTATTTTTATCAATTACTACAAATTCAACATCGGCGTATTCAGCAAATGTTTCGATATATTCAGGAGTAAGGGCAAGCGTAAATGCTGAGTGGTGTGTTCCACCTGCATAAATCCAGGCTGCTGCTCCATCTGCAAGGTCAGGATGGACTTTCCAGAATGCAGATGCTACCGGAAGTTTAGGCATTTTTTCCAGCGGCTCAACTACATCCAGTGTATTTACTATTATTCTGAAACGATTTCCCATATCTATTACGGTAACATTCATTGCATCGCCTGTCTGGCTTTCAAAAATCAATCGAGCCGGTGCGTCTTTACCGCCTATTCCCAAAGGCTGAACTTCAAGCCTTGGTTTTCTTGATGCTATTGAGGGGCAGATTTCCAGCATATGGGCTCCCAATACAGCTTCATTGGCAGGATCAAGATGATATGTATAATCTTCCATGAATGAACTTCCGCCTGGCAATCCCTGCGACATGGTTTTCACAATTCGTAAAAGAGCAGCCTGTTTCCAGTCTCCTTCGGCACCAAAACCATAACCTGCAGCCATCAGACGTTGCGATGCAAGCCCGGGTAGCTGCGATAAACCGGTCAGGTTCTCAAAGTTTGTAGTAAAAGCCTTGAATCCTCCGTCTTCCATAAACTGTTTCATTGCAATTTCATAACGAGCCTGAACCCGAACATTTTCATGGAATTCGCCACCGGGTTTACAATTATTGGCAACTTCATACAAATTTTCATATTTCTGATACAATTCATCAACCTCATTTTCAGATACTTTTTCAATATAATTAACAAGGTCACCAACGCCAAATGCACTTATCTGCCATCCGAATTTAATCTGGGCTTCCACTTTATCACCTTCGGTTACAGCAACTTCACGCATATTGTCTCCAAAGCGGGCAACTTTTAATCCCTGTGAATCTGCCCATCCGATGGCAGTCCGGCACCATAACGCCACCTGATCCTGAACCTTTTCATCCTGCCAGTGGCCAACCACAACTTTACGGTTTTTACGCATACGGGCATTGATAAATCCGTATTCACGGCCACCATGTGCACTTTGGTGCAGGTTCATATAATCCATATCAATTTCACTCCAGGGCAGGTCGCGGTTGAATTGGGTGTGCAGGTGCATATATGGCTTGCTTAAAGCTTTTAATCCTGCAATCCACATTTTGGCAGGCGAAAAAGTATGCATCCATGTAATAATTCCGATACATTTTTTATTACTGCTGGCCTGAATACAGATATCCAGAATCTCATCAGGAGTTTTTACTACCGGCTTAAAAACCAGTTTAACAGGAATTTTACCTGAATTATTTAATCCTTCTACGATGGTTGCTGAATCTTTATCTACCTGTTTTAATGTTTCGGGACCATATAAATGCTGACTTCCGGTTACAAACCAGACTTCTGAATTTTTAAAAACTGACATGATTATTTAGTTATTAATTTGGCTCTAAAATACGAAAAATATTAAAAATGTAAGAATTACACTTAAAATAACTTTTTTTATTATTTATCCATTTCACCTGAAGTTTTCTGAATCAATTCCCATACCTTCATAACATGTTGTTCTTCAGTATTTGTTTGACCGACAACCTGACGCAGTATAACCTGTCCGTTTAACTTTGTATGGGTAAAAAATGCATCACCTGATTCATTTATTGAATTCATCAGTTTCATATTCAAATCATCTCCGGCTTTATGCCGGATGCAGATAGTATTAAAGGGAGGCTCGGTAACCAACTCAAAATCTTCCGAATTCCTGATCCAGTCGGCAAATTGTTGAGCCATGCTGATGTGTTTTCTAATGTGGTACTGCAATCCTTCAATTCCGTAATGCCTGATTACAAACCAGAGCTTCAGTGAATGGAACCTACGCCCCAGTTGAACATGCCAGTCGCGGTAATCAAATACTGCACCTTCTTCAGTTGCTTTATTTTTCAGGTATTCGGGAAGGATTGTAAAGTGTTGATCAGGTGTTTCCGGTCAGTAACCCAGAAACAATCACAGCCGAAATTTTTTTCCAAATCCGCGCAAATAAAAATTTTACAATTAAAAATAAAAGGAAAATCTATTGCTTTACATTACTTTTTTTTAACTTTCTCAAGTTAACACATTAAAAACCAAAATTATCATGAAAACTTTTCACCCAATTTTAAAAGTAATAGCTTTAATATTTGTAATATTTTTAGGTTGTATTATGAATGATTTTGAAGGACCGTCAATCGATTGTGATCAAAATTACCCATAAAAGATATTTTTTTACATAAAAATGAAAAGCTTTTTTAAAATGATCATTATATAACTTTCATTAAAAAATATGAATACTTTGAAAAAAAGGACTTTTGAAGTTATTACTAACTATCTTTTAATATTATATTTTCTTTATTGTTGAAACTTAGAAAATTTTGAACTATGAAAGCAAGATTTTGTTTGGTTTGTTTCTTCACTTTATTACTTATAATTTTTAGTAAATCAGGAATTTCACAGATCAGCACTTCATTTTACTATTCATCATATTCAAAAATTGGAGTTGCATACAATTTTTCAGACAGACTTTGGAGTGAATTAAGATTATATAACTCTGATGAATTTTCAGATATTACTTCTGAGTTGATACTGAACTATAATGTGGTTAAGAAGGAGAGGCATAACATTTACATCGGAATTGGAGGAATGATAAAAATGGATTATGGAGCTTTAGTGATACCAATCGGGACTCAATTTTATCCGATAAAGGATTTCAAAAAGTTTTCGGTACATATAGAACTTCTTCCTACATTAATTGTTGGCGATGAAATTCAATTAAACAGTGCTTTGGGAATTCGTTATTTATTTAATAACCGAAAAGAAAAAAATCAACTAATCGATTAAATATTTTTAGCTATGCCTTGAATCAATTCCCATACCTTCTTAACATGTTGTTCTTCAGTATTTGTTTGACCGACAACCAGACGCAGCACAACCTGATTATTCAATTTTGTATGAGTAAAAAAGGCTTTCCCTGATTCATTTATTGAATTCATCAGCTTCATATTAAATTTATCGCCGGCTTTATGCCGGAAGCAGACAGTATTAAAGGGTGGTTCGGTAACCAACTCAAAATCTTCCGAATTCCTGATCCAGT
>JAFGGF010000104.1 GCA_016930735.1 Prolixibacteraceae bacterium | reverse complement strand
CATTTATAGGAAATAATATTATTATGGTAATAATAGCTACAATTCTGTCAATTCCAGTAACAATTATAATAATGAATCACTGGCTTACAAACTTTGCGTTTAAAACTAACATAGCCTGGTGGGTGTTTGCAGCTGCTTTTTTAATAGCAGCGTGTGTTGTTTTGCTTACTGTATCTTACCACTCATACAGAGCTTCACGTGTTAATCCTGTCGAAGCGCTCAGGTACGAATAATAAAAGAAAAAGGAACCGTTCTTTCTTAAAGAGAACGGTTCCTTTTGTCTATTGTCCAGTTGTGAAGATTTCCTGTCTCAATAATTATGCGATTAAAAATCGCAATACCAATTACCTCCTCCTTTTGTAGTATGGCCGTTTTTCCATCGAGAAATTCCAGGTCAGTCTGGCTCCAACCATCCGTGGAGATGAAGGCAAAACTAACGACGGGCCAATAAATTCATTAGTAGTACCATTATAAATCAAATAATTTTCCTCTAAAATATTTTTTGCATAAACCATAAATGTTATATCAGGATTTTCAAAATTGAGCCCTGTTTGAACATTCAGCACTCCGTAACTTTTTTGAAAGTTTTCGTCTGAATTGGCATCATCAAAATAGAAACCGGTTTGATAGGAATAATCAGGCATAACAAAAAAATCCAGTCCGTTACCTACAGTAGTTGAAAAATATAAACCCGCTCCAAAAATGTGTTCCGGGGTCATTTTTATCTGATTTCCCGAATATTCCTGCGTATTTCCATCCTTGTCGGTTTCGTCAAATTGTGTTTTTGTCCAGGCATAATTGCCAAAAAAATCCAGTCCTTTAATAATGGCATATCGAATGTTTGCCTCAGCCCCGTAAATTGTGGCTTTTCCTTTGTAAGCGGTTTCTGTATTTGTAATACTTCCGGTTGTATCAAGAGCCATACCTGTTGATAAAAAACCTGAATATAGTGAATAGAATCCTGTAATATCCAACCATAACCTGCTTCTGTAAATTCCTTTAAATCCCAACTCAAAATTTTGAATTTTCTGAGCCGGTATTTTTTCAGAAGTGCCATCGTTTTTAAAGTTCAGGTATCTGGGTTTTAATCCGAGAGAATAATTTCCGTAAAGGCTGGCATCGGGATTAAATTTGTAGTTAAATCCACCCCTGTACATCAATGCCAGGGTTGTTAGCTTTTCAGTTGTTGTGTCGGTTGGAGTGTAAAAATAGTTGGGCGAGTTTCCGATATCCTGCCCAAGGATCGATTCATATCCGCCTGAAAATAAATTGGCATTGTAAAGTTTCATCCGGTTAAAAGCAATCCGAATTCCTCCTGTCAACCGGATTCGATAAGATACATTCAGTGTTGCGTCGCCGAATGCTTCAATCCATTGATTGGTTGCTTTCATATATTTTTCTTCCTGGTGGTAGGCAGGTAAGATAGTCCCTTCCGGAATCACCGAGGTTGAATTGAAAGGAAAAGCAATTTCAAAATTAGGTTGCCCTTCGCTATTTATCATGTTTTCATAATCATTCAGAAAGTAATATAAATGTTGCTCATTGGTTGTTAAATCATTTGACTGTGTACCGGTTTCATGTAAATAACTGATGGCTCCAAACCCGTTAAGACAACTGTTTCGTGTAATATTCAGCCTTAACTCCTGGGTAAACCTTTTTTTGTCAATTAAGTTTGAAAAATTGAATGCTTCTGATGCAGTGCCATCGCCGTCCCATAATTCATAAGCTGAATTGATTTGATATGAAGAAACTGAAGAAATATAGGTGTGTTCAGAAATATAATAACGGGCATTGAGAATTGCATTAAACAATTCTCTTTGAGTGGTAAGCGAATCGCCTGAATGTAGTGAAGCATAACGGGTATAAATATTCGATTGAAAAAAGTCAGGATTTAAATAAGCAATTCCCGGTTCATCGTCTTTCTGATAATTCACTTCCATTTCAACCCGGGTAAATACTGAAGGTTTTACAAGCAGAGACAAACGCCCGCCGTATTTGTTAATCCCATTCAGATTTCTTCCAGATGAATTGGAAATATACCCATCGGTATGCTGATAAAATCCGGCAGCCCGTGAAAAAAGGTACTCGCCGATAATCGGAATATTAATTGCACCTTCCATTTCTTTTTGCCCGAAATCGCCATACCGGGCCGATAAATAACCTTCATTTTTCTCTGTAGGTTTTTTGCTGAGATACTGAATCGCGCCGCTAAAAGCATTTATTCCCGATGTCACCTGTTGTGGCCCTCTAAAAACTTCAACTCTTTCCATATCAAACAGCCTGAATGAAGAACTCAGGAAAGGATCCAGTTGAATGTCGTTATAAATTACACCAATGCCCTGATTTTCATTAATCACTGTAGATTCCGAATGTATTCCTCTAATGGAAAAAACCGGATGAGTACTGTTCTGTAATCTGAAATCAGCCCCCGGTAAAAATCCGTTCAATTCAGAAACCTGAGCTACGTCTGTCAGGTTAATAAATTTTCCGGTAAATATTTTCATTGATGAGGGAACATCAATAATAGTTTGTTCCCTTTTCTGGATTGTCGTTATTTCCGGTTCCAGATAAACCGGTTCCAAGTCGAGGGTAAAATACAATTCATTAATTCCATCCTGAAGTACTATGTCGGTATATTTGGTTTTATATCCGTTTAACGATGCCTGAATCCTTTGCCTGCCGGTTGATAAACCTGAAAGCAGGTATTCTCCCTCGGTATTGGAATGAACTCCCTGTTTTGAACCTATCAGAACAACCGAAACACCCTGAAGTAAATCACCCTGCTGGTTTTTTACTTTGCCCCATAAATACACTTGTGGGAGGTCGTTGTTAACCACTTCAACCTTACGGTATTTACGTTTTACCCTTTCTCTTTTTTTCTGGGAAAATACCGGCATGGCAAGAATTAAAATCAGTACAAGTACCAGGATGTTCTTCATGGCTAAAAAATCATATATTTCAATAAACGTTTAAATCCAGAAATTGGTACCGGTTAGGATTTCTTTTTAAAAGACTTAGTGTTTTATGGTAAAAACAGGGAGTTTTAACCAAAGTGAAAGTTCATCAATTCGATCCTGTGCATCATCAACTGACTTACATTTTTTTATCGGGAATTCGGGTTTGTTATTTTTGTTAACCAGAAAAATTCTGAAATCACTTTCTTCGATGGTTACAGACCGGTTTGAACGACTGAAAATTCTTGAAAATTTTTTATAAGGAACAATTGTCAGCCCGTGATATTTATTTATTGAATCCCATTTGCCGGTTTTAAAAATCCCGAAAAGTTTGTGATAAAAACGTAATTTATGTGTTTCTGTATTTATTTCAACACCTGAATATGAAAAAAACAAAAGGGTTCCGAGAATTATAAAAAGAACAGGCCAGATTGAAGTAATACCAATAAATCCGAAGGCAATCAATATTAATCCCTGAATTGAAAATGCTTTTCCAAATGATTTATCCAGTTTATAATTAATGGTCATTTTCAGTATGAAATGGATTTCCTTTAATAGCTGTAAAATTAAAGAATGTATTTTAAAGTTTTAATCCCCGTTTTTGAATATAATCATGCCAAAACAAATAGGTTGCAACTGAACGGTTTGGCCTGAATTTTTCCATGTATTCGATCAGTTCCGCCTTTGAAGCACCCGGTTTTACCAGGTTCAACTCTTTCATCGCTTTAACAGTCGCCAGGTCACCAGCCGGGAAAATGTCGGAATAATGGAGGCTCATCAGCAAATACATGTCGATGGTCCATTCTCCGATACCTTTTATTTTAATTAGTTCAAAACGTATTTATTCTTCATGCAGAAAAGGGAGTTTTTTCAGGTTAAGGTTTCCGTTCCGGATTTCGGAAGCAAGATGACGGGCATAAACAATTTTCTGCCTGCTGAAATAACAGTCACGTAATTCTGAATCGGTAAGTTTTAGCAGATTTTCGGGACTTATTTCAATAATTCGGTCTTTTAATTTTTTGTAAGCTGCAGCAGCAGCTGCCAGAGAAACCTGTTGCTCCAGAATTGTCAGGATCAATGTGGCAAAATCCGGTTCACGGTGCCAGAAAGGAGGGTAGCCAAATTTTTCTATAATCGGTTTTAGCCGGGAATCTAAATTTGTTACTTTATCACAAAGACTTTTGAAATCTTTTTGCTGAATTCTTATTGCCATAGAGGCAAATATAATTATTCAGTTTTATAATATTCAAACCAGTAAGTCTGCGATTCACCAAATGAAAAATTCCAGTGAATTTTGGAAAGGTTCCCGTTATCGTCGTAAAAAAAAGTTAATTCTGCGTCAAATTTTTCTCCTTTGAAATAGCCTTTCCCCAAAAGCCCCGAACGGTTGAATTCAAAAGTAATGGTTCCTGTAAGCCAGTTGTCAAAATTTTCCCAATCTGCCCTGATCAGCTGGCCTGTTGAACTGTAAATGTATTTTTCAGTCCCTTCGATTCCGTCTGACCTTTTAAAAAGCCTTGAAACCAGTTTCCTGTCCTTATTGAATTCATAAGTAAAAACACCGGTTTTCCCATCTGAATAATTCCGGTAAGACTTTTTCAGAATACCATTATCATCATATTCGAAAGATGTAGTTGTTTTCAGGCTGTCGGAACGGACAAATACCTTTTCCTTTAAAGCTCCGGAAGCATCATAAGTAAAATAGGAGGGGCCGCCTGTTTTGCCGTTGTAAGAATAATTTTCCTTTGCCAACCTGAACCGGTTGTTTTCGGAAATAAAAACATTGGATGAAGTAAAAGTTGCTTCTGCAGGTTTATAAACCCAGTTAAAAGTCTGATTCCAACCGCTTTCAGTTTCCCAGTATTCTTTTATCAGGTTTGAATTATTATCGTAATTAAAAGTAATCGTCCCTATTTTTTTCCGGTTCTGGAGTATATCAGCTGATATCGGATATTTATTTTTCCATTTTGTATAAATAATCTCACCGTCGAACCATCCGTTATATTTTTCACAAAGAATTTTTTCAGGAATATTTTTTACATTATATACAAAGGTTGAAATACCATGAATTCCATCCGACCGTGTAAAATCTTCTGAAATTTTATTTCCATTCTGATCGTATTGATATTTCAGGCTTGATGTTAAGCTGTCTGAAAATTCGCGGTATTTATCAATTAACTGGTTTTGTTCATTGTAAATATAATAATTGATTGACCAACGGCTGGAGTCATCCAGTTGCCAGCGGGCTTTAATCAGTTTTGAATTTCCGTCGTACTCAAAATAGGAAGTTCCTTTTTCTCCACCTGAGTTGTTATACAACAACCGGTCGGGTAAAAACATTTTCTGAGCTTTTACACAGGCAAACGGGTAGAGAATAATCAATAAAAAGAACAGTAATTTTCGCATTTTGATTTTTGATGCAATTTAAATCAAACAATTTAAATCTTTGTTTTATAATATGTAAACTGTATAAATTAATAGACCAGTTTAACTTGCCGGATGAAAATGATATGAAAGTTTAAAATTCTTCTAAAAGAAGTAATTTAATAATTATTCAAATAAAAAATCAAATTTTACTTTTTATTAATTCTTTATGCTAAGTGCCTCATTTTTAAAGCTGAAAAGAATTGGGCAAAAGCCCAGTTTTCATATTGATATGTAACCCCGGTCTTAAGACCGGGGCTAAGGATACTCGCCTTATTAAGGGCTTTAACCCAATTGTAGATTTTTATCAGGATATCTGTAAAAATTTTATAGAAAAATCTATAAACTAAATTTTTATAAAAAACAGACTCTGAAAACCTGTTTTTTTATTATTTAACTTTTATATCTGATCCATTTAATTAATTCCTTGAAATTTACTTTTTTACCGTACATAAGCAGGCCAACCCTGTAAATTTTTGAAGCAGCCCAGATTGCTCCTACTGTGGTAATAATCAGTAAAAACATCGACAATAATAATTCCCATACAGGTATTCCGTAAGGTACTCTTGTTAACATGGCAACAGGCGATGTTAACGGAATCATCGATGCCCAGAATGCAACGGGTCCTTCCGGATTTTTAGCAATGGGAAATAACAACATAACAGAAAGTATCAACGGAATTGTAATCGGGAACATCATCTGCTGGGCATCTTCATCGTT
>JAFGGF010000103.1 GCA_016930735.1 Prolixibacteraceae bacterium | reverse complement strand
TACATCTGTAACTGTTAAGGTTACTGTATTGTTGCCTACATCGCTGCAATCAAAACTATTAATATCAGTATCGTAAGAGGCAATGCCGCAGGCATCGGTTGAACCATTGTCCACCGCATTTTCGGCAATGCTTGCCTGCCCGTTTACATCCAGTTGGATGGTGATATTTTTTGTAATTACTACCGGCTGGATATTATCCTCAACAGTTACTATTGCACTTTCTGAATCAGAATTTCCAGCAGCATCTCTTACCGTAAGGATAACAGTATTCTCACCTACATCTTCACAATTAAAGGTTGAAATATTCAATTCCCGACTTGTAATTCCTATATTATCTGAAGAACCATTATCAATTTGATTAGCAGTAATAACTGCTGCTCCTTCAGAATTTAATTCGACAGTTATATTTTTTGTTAAAGCCACCGGATCGGTTGCATCGCTAACAACAATTGTTGCTATGGCATTGTCTGAAAGTGATCCATCAGCTGCTGAATAGCTAAAAGTAAAAGTACCAATCCAGTTTGTGGGAGCTAAGTATTCAAATACTCCAGTTTCGGTATTAAATGAATTAAAACTACCTCGAGATAAATAGGGTATCCCAGCAACATCTATATCATTTCCATCTGGATCATAATCGTTTGCTAAAACGTTTCCTGAAACAGCTTGCCCGTTATTAACATAATAAATTCCATCATTATATGCAACAGGAGCCCTATTTATACTTACATTAACATTGGCATAATCACTTACATCAAATGTTGCAGGGCTGGTAGAATAACCACCATATTCTACAATATAATATGATACTCCTCCATTAGAATTTGAAAAATCATTCCAATATCCAGTCGGGCCAGCTCCACTGCCATATACATGGCCAAAATTTTCTCCACCTGCATTATTGGGCTCACCGGTATACCAGTGTTGATAAGATAAAGCATAACCATATTGTCCTCCTGTCCAGAATTTTGTACCGCTCTCGGGTCCGGTAACCCAGTACCATTCACCTTCATTATCATCTGTATAATAAGTATCATCGCTGGCCCCAATCCATGAATTTTGAGACACTTTGTTTATTATAAAACTATTTTCACCCGAAGATGTAATGGTTGCCAGGTAACCTGTTTGACCGCCAAATGTCCTGGCAGCTGCATTTGCCTTAGCTTGTTGCCAGGTTATTGAACCACCATTATAAATCACTTCATATATATGTTGTTTCCCATTAATTGTATAAGAAACCGCAGAGCCTAATATAAAATCGATTGAACGTGTACCTGCAATGGCAGTAGTTGTACGGAATGTTACAGTTCTAAGTGCAGCCTGATAAACAGAAGCCGAAGCACTACCACTTAATGTTAATGTTTTTGTGGAGCTGTTCCAACTTTCTGATAATCCCTGCGGATTAGTTGCATCCAAATAATCACCCGATTGATAAGATTGAATTGATACACTCGCAGAAACAAGATTACTGGAGGATGTAATTGTCAAAGAAGGTGCTAAAACAACTGCCGAACTCCCAACAGTGAAATTCTGAGTTGGATGCCCTGTTGAAATTGTCTGTGCATCAGATTGATGAATACTTGCAAAGAAAAAAATAAGAATGAGAACTAAATAAGTAGTTATCTTAAAATTTTTAATTTTAAGAATTGTCTGAGAAACATTGAAATTTATCAACTTTTGGGGGTTTTTAGGTTTTTTTGATTTATTGGTCATGATGTTAATATTTGGTTTATAATTGTACATATTGTTTTCACTCCAAATTAAATTCTGCTTAACATAACAAAATTTAATTGACAATTATATTTAAATCCTGGCAGCAGGATTCAAATATTAGATAAATTAATTGCGGAAATTATTTTTTGATTCTTTTCAACTCCACAATACAATTCGGAAATAAAATTATATTGTAAAGTAGAAACAGAAAATAAGGATTTCCCTTACTTTCAATTGGAAAATTCCTGATTAACAATAATTATAATATTTAAGATACAAAATACTCTTTTATAGTATTCAACAAATAAATTATTACAAATCAATTCCTTAATTATACAATAAGAAGATATTGATTAAATGTTCATTAAAAATATGCCGGTATTTTACTGATTGGTTCTGAATAATAGAAATAAAATGAGATATTATTTGAACTAAACAAGTTTTTCTATAATTCAACTTTAATGATCCTTTATTAAAATTAGTTTTTTATGAAATATTACCTCTTCAGTCTTAATTGTTACAAAATATATTCCGGGAATCTGACCAGACATATCAAAATATTCGTTCTTGCTTTCAGAATAATTTTTTTCCAGAACTAATCGACCTGTGTTATCATAAACAAATAATTCAATGTCTTTATGAATCAGTTGGTTTAATTCGATAGACACTAAACCATTTGTGGGATTGGGGAAAAGAATAATTCCTGATTGTATTTGATTTATTTCTTTTATACCAACCAGCCTGTCAACTATATATATTTCAAATGTGTCAGAAGCAGTTAACCCTTTTGAATCGGCAGCCATAACAATAATATTTATCCGGCCGGTATCAGCCAGAGCCGGAGTTGCTAAATACAAATCTCCGTTTCCAACCAGCCAGGAAGGAACCGGATTTCCATCTGATAGTTTAACTGTAAGTTCCAATCCGTTATCATCGATATCGTCGAATAATTCACCAGGAACCGAACTTATTTCAAATTCATTTTCTTCCCCTGCAAAAATTATCAGATCATTTAAAGGATTAACAACAAAAGGCGGGTCGTTAACAGCTTCAATATTTAATTTAAATTCCCGGCTTGAATACCTACCTTCATCATCACTTAAGGTTATCGACCATTCTTCTTCTCCATTTGAATCAGGAACAATAAAAAGATTAATAAATGCTGATGTATCAGTATTAGTATAATCTACTGAATATGAAGAAATAAGACTACTTTCAGATTTGTTTTTAACAGAAATTTCTATCTTATCAAACGTATTTTCAGCACCAATCAAAACATTTTCAACAGGAATTCTGACCGAGGGAGTATCTTCCAAAACATAAATATCAGGAACAGAATCGAAGTAAGGAATATTATCGTAACTGATTTTTACCTTAAAACACATTATTGTTTCATTTCCTCCTTTATCGGTTGCCTTCCAGGATTCTGTGGTTTCCCCAACCGGGAAAATTCCTCCAGTACCTATTCCTCCTGCCTGTTCAACCGAAACCTCACAGTTATCCCAAACCTTAATTTCTGGGTAAACAATACCTGTTCCTGCCGAATTCAGGCTTACATTTAATTCGATATCAGGAATAGTTGTAACGATAGGCTTTATTGTGTCAAAAACTGAAATTTGTGACATACATGATGAAACATTTGAATAATTATCGGTAACTGTTAAAGTAACAACCTCAACACTGTCAACATCTTCACAATAAAAATTCTGTTTATCAATAGTTAAGGAATAGATGCCGCTGCTATCGTATGATCCGTTATCAATTAAATCTGCTGAAATTTCCGCAATTCCAGTGGAATCGAGGAACACAAATGTATCCCGGCACAAAGCTATGGGTGGAACTAATTCCCTCACATTGACAGTAAAATTCTGAAATGAAAACAATCCTTCTGAATCGGTTACTTTTAACTGAACTGTGTGGTTTCCAGCCTGTCCGGAAGCATTCCCTTTTAATTCAGGTAAAGTTTCTATTTTCCTGATACGATGGTCATCGGTTACAAAAACATTTCCCGAATTACCGACAGCAATACCTATTGCATTTCTGAACTGAGCAAAAACTCCGGTACTGTCTTTTGTACCCGGTAAACCGTTTCCGGCAAGAGTTGATACAGTACCGTCTGCAGTGATTTTCCGTATGCTGAAATTATAATAGTCAGAAACATACAAATTCCCCAGTGAATCAGATACGATCCGGATAGGAGAATCAAATCGGGCAGAATCTTTTTTTCCATCGATAAAACCAGCACCAACGGAACCTGCAACAGTTGTCACAATTGCACCAAGTATAATTTTCCTGATACAATTATTACCGTTATCCACAACCAGCAGATTTCCATCTTTATCAATTTCCACATCACTTGGATAAAAAAACTTCGCATTTTCAACTGTTCCGTTTATAAAACCACTCAGCCCTGAACCCGCAAAAGTAGAAGTTGTACCGTCCGGCTCAATTTTCCTGATCATGTGGTTAATAAAGTCAGCAACATATACATTGCCCAGGCTGTCAACTGTAATTCCATTCGGATGGTTAAACTTTGCTGTAATGCCCGGTCCGTTTTTAAAACCTGCTGTGCCGGTGCCGGCAAGAGTCGAAACCGTTCCATCCGGAAGAATTTTACGAATCGCATGGTTATAAATATCTGCAACATATATATTCCCTGACTGATCCATTGCAAGGTCAACCGGGGCATTAAACCGTGCAGTAGTTCCCGCACCGTCCAAATATCCCTGGATTCCGGAACCGGAAAAAGTTTCCACATTACCATCAGCAGTGATTTTCCGGATACAATGATTATAAGCATCAGCAACAAACATGTTTCCCGACCGGTCAATTAAAAGCCCGTTCGGAGCATTAAACTTTGCTTCTGTAAGTAGTCCATTTATTTTACCCGAAGTCTCTTTCCCTGTATAATGTGAAACCGGAAAATCATTGGCCAGGGTTAGCCAATCGGGGATTTCCGGTGCCGAAACTGATACGGAATTTCCATTGGCATCCCAGGTGGAAACCTGATAACAATAAACCTGTGTGTCAACAACTGCTGTTACAGGTTCCGATAGAAAAACAGGAGCACTTTCAGGGTTTGTTTTCTGAACAACAACAGTTGTTTTACAGGTTGAAATATTTGAATAATTATCAGAAACAGTCAAAGTAATTTTTATAGGTGAACCTGAATTATTGGCGGAAAAAAAAGTTGAATCAATTGATAATGAAGAAATACCGTTATCATCATATGAGCCATTATCAATAGTTTCAGCATTTAGCATTGCAATTCCGGTTTCATCCAGAAAAAGAATTGTATCGCTTTTACATAAAGCCACAGGTGGAGTAACATCTTTTACTGTAATAGAGAATTCCTGCACAGAATAAGCACCACCGGAATCAGTAACTTTCAATTGTACCTGATGGATTCCGGCATTTTCAGCCGGATTTCCTTGCAGCACATGAAAAGATTCAACTTTTCTGATTTTCTGATTGATCAGTTCAGGAACATAAATATTTCCCAGACTGTCAACAGCAGGATGTCCAACACCATTAAATTTAGCTTCTATTCCGGTACCATTTTTAAACCCGGGAGATTTCCAGCCTGTCAATGTGGTAGTAATTCCTTCAGGTGAAATTCTTCGGATACTTTCATTCAGGCCATCGGTAACAATTAAATTCCCCCATTTATCAATTGTTATTCCAAACGGATACCAGAATAAAGCTGTGCCTTGCGGGCCATCTTTAAAACCTCCCTCACTATTACCTGTAACAGTAGAAACCCAACCTTCGGATGAAATTTTACGAATCCTGTGATTTCGCGAATCGCAAACGAGAATATTTCCATCTTTGTCTATAGCAATATCAGCGGGTCCACGAAATTGTGCAAATTCAACACTCCCATCGTAAAAACCTGAAATTTCACCGGCAATAGTTGTTACTATACCGTCTTTTGTAATTTTACGAATACGATTATTACTATAATCGGCAACATAAACATTTCCGGCACTATCAACATCAATTCCCTGTGGTGTATTAAATTGAGCATAAATTCCTGTGCTGTCTTTAAACCCGGCCAGACCATCCCCTGCCAGAGTTGATACTGACCCATCGGGTAATATTTTACGGATCGAATGATTCGCCTCCTCTGAAACATAAATATTTCCCTCATCATCAACAGCAATTCCTGAAGGATGGTTAAACTGGGCATAAATTCCTGTACTGTCGAAATAACCTGCCACACCCGACCCTGCAATTGTTGAAACCAGCCCTTCAGGTGTTATTTTCCTGATTCTGTGGTTATTGAACTCTGCCACAAACAAATTTCCTGATTTATCGATTACAACCGAAGGTGGCCCCCAAAACATGGCAGAAGAAACCGGTCCGTCCAAATATCCGGCATTCGTCCCGGTAAAAGTGCTTACTTTTATCGATGAAAAGGTTAACCATTGCGGAAGCAAAGGAGCTGAAACAGTTGTAAAATCTCCATCGGGATCGTTAACATTTATATTATAATAATATGTTTGATTATTTTCAATGACAGTATCCGGTTCAGAAGTAAAAACCGGCGGGCTGTTCTGACCCTGGGAATTTTTTAAAAATCCGGAATTTATAAAAATTATAAAAAATACAATTTTTAGGCAGGAAAATATATTTTTTTGAAACAACTTTTTATTAATCTTCATTTTCAATATTACCAGCCACAAATATAATATCTAAAAAAGAGTTATCCAGCACATAAAAAAAGCAGGAAAAAATTTTCCTGCTTTAAAAAACCATTAAATAAAATTCAACTTATACCTAATCTTATATTTTTATATCATTGGAAATTTTTTAAAGATCTCTTCTGATTTCATTAAAATATCGACATATTGCGCGCGCTGATAAGTAAATGGATCTTTCATGTTCCTACGTGATAATTTTCCCCTGAATTCATCCAGCGACTTATATCCCTTTTTATCCATCCAATCGTTTAATCCGGTTAAAATATCGGTAACAACAGCAGGTTGATTTTTATAAATTGTACTGACAATCTGAACAACATCAGCACCAGCGAGGATCATTTTTATGACATCGTCGGCAGTGTAAATCCCGCGGCTTACACAAATACTACCATCAAGATTGCCAAATAAAAGACCGGCAAAACGCAAAGCCATCATATGGTCTTTCGGGCTGCTTAATTCCCATGGATAGTGATATTCTTCTGTTTCGGTATTTATTTCCGGTTGAAAAAACCGGTTAAATAAAACATAAGCATCAGCTCCTGCTTCATCAACCTTTTTGATAAAATTCAGCGGGTTGGTATAAAACAGGCTGAGTTTAACGCTGACAGGAATTTTAACAGCACTTTTAACAGCCTTTACTATCTGAACCTGTTTGTCTTCAACAGAACTACCTGTAACTTCAAAATACCCCGGAACAGCATACAGATTTATTTCCAAACCGTCAACTCCGGTAGCTTCCAGTTCTTTTGCATATTCAATCCATGTTGGTTCATAAAGGGCATTTAAACTTGCAATCACCGGCACGTCAACTGAATTCTTCAGTTTTTTAACATTGTATAAATGTTCTTTTGATCCGGCATGCTCAAGATTGGGAAACAATTTTGTCATTTCAGCATTCCGGTTCTCGTATTCAACCAGTTCCTCATCAAATTGAAGGCTTTCAAGTTGAATCTGTTCTTCAAACAACGATTTGTACACAATCGCTCCAATGCCGGAATCCACAATTTCCCTGATTGTATCTGGTTTCATTACAAGATTGCTTGCTCCCAAAATAACAGGATTTTTCAGTTTTATACCCATGTAGGTAGTTGATAAATCAGCCATAGCGTATTTTTTTTTGTAAATTATTTTATCACTTAAACTTATAAAGTTTCCATTTTGTTCAGTAAAAAGCAAAAAAAACCCGGGAAAAATTCCCGGGCTTAATTATCAATATATTATAACAAATATATTCTGACTAAAAATAAAATCAACCTCAGCTTCAGAGAAGAAGGCTAATTGTAACAGTTAAACCTGCCATAACAACTGAAACCATAGTCATAAGTTTAATAAGGATATTTAATGAAGGACCTGATGTGTCTTTAAACGGGTCGCCAACAGTATCGCCAACAACACCTGCTTTATGTGCATCACTTCCTTTACCTCCGTAATTTCCTTTTTCGATGAATTTTTTAGCGTTATCCCAAGCACCACCGGCATTATTCAGGAAAACAGCAAGTGTAAAACCTGCGGTCAAACCACCTGCCAATAGGCCAACAACGCCGGCAACACCCATAAGTGCACCAACAACAACAGGAACAATAATTGCAATCAACGATGGCAGTAACATTTCTCTCTGAGCGCCTTTGGTTGATATTTCAACACATTTTGCATACTCAGGAGTACCAGTTCCTTCAAGGATACCTTTAATTTCGCGGAACTGACGGCGTACTTCTTCAACCATAGCACCTGCAGCACGGCCAACAGCTTTCATGGTCATCGCACAGAATACAAATGCCATCATTGCACCAAGGAAAATACCGCCAAGGAATAATGGATTAAATAATGTAATATCGTAAGCTGCTGTAAAATCTTTTACTGAAGCTGCAGAAATTTTAAATGCATTAATTCCATCCTGGAAAGCCTTATCGGTATAAAATTTAAGTCCGTTAAGTTCAACAAATCCACCATGTGTATTTGCAATCTTACCAAACCACATCCTTACTTCTTCCATATAGGCTGAAATAAGGGCCATTGCAGTTAAAGCAGCCGAACCGATAGCAAAACCCTTACCTGTTGCTGCAGTTGTATTTCCAAGCATATCAAGTGCATCTGTCCTTTCACGCACTTCCTTCGGAAGTTCTGACATTTCAGCATTACCACCGGCATTATCGGCAATCGGACCGAATGCATCAGTAGCAAGTGTAATACCCAGCGTTGAAAGCATCCCTACAGCTGCGAATCCAATTCCGTAAACTCCAAGAGCAAAATGTTGTGCACCTCCGGCAGCCCAGAATGCACCGACAATACCAAGAACGATAGTTACAACAGGTATCCAGGTAGAATACATACCAACAGCTATTCCATCGATAATGGTAGTTGCAGGCCCCTGCAGTGCTTGTTTGGCAATACCTTTGGTAGGTTTATATTCATCTGAAGTAAAATATTCAGTTGCCTGCCCGATAATAACACCGGCAGCCAATCCAATGACAACAGCCCAGAAAACACCCCAGGTAACCCAGCCAATTAAAGCAAGAACCACCATGGCGGCTAAGATTAATGCTGAACTACCTCCTGTTCCGAGCAGTAGTGCATTTAACAGGTTCTTTTGTGTGGCAGACTCTTTGGTACGTACCATAAAAATACCGAGAATGGAAAGTATTATACCGATAGCAGCAACAATCATTGGGGCAATAACAGCTTTTTCAATTGAAATATTTGCATCTTTTAAAGCAAGAGCAGGCAATGCTGCACCCAGTGCTGCAGTAGCCAGGATTGATCCTGCATATGATTCATAAAGGTCGGCACCCATACCGGCAACATCACCAACATTGTCACCAACATTATCAGCAATGGTTGCAGGATTACGCGGGTCATCTTCCGGAATTCCGGCTTCAACCTTACCAACCAGGTCGGCACCAACATCAGCAGCTTTGGTGTAAATACCTCCGCCTACACGTGCAAATAATGCCTGAGTGGAAGCGCCCATACCAAATGTTAACATGGTTGTTGTAATTTCAATAAGTTTTACTTTCTGACCAGCATCTGTGATAACACCGTCTAATACATAATCAGGACTTCCGTGAACAAATGTCAAACCCAGGAAGTGAGCTCCATTTTGCAAATGTTCAGGAGTAAAAATAACCCAGTTTAGCAGCGAAAACCAGGCAGCAATGTCGAGTAGTGCAAAACCTACCACAACAAGCCCCATTACCGCTCCGCTACGGAACGCGATCTGCAAGCCTCTGTTCAGAGATGAAGAAGCTCCGTGTGCGGTACGTGCTGATGCATAAGTGGCTGTTTTCATACCCAGGAAACCACATAATCCGGAGAAAAAACCACCGGTTAGGAATGCTACCGGAACAAATGGATTTTGAACCCCGAAGTAAGCCATAATGGTTAAAAGGATTACCAAAACGATAAACACAATAATAACCACTTTGTACTGCCTTTTCAGGTAAGCCATAGCACCTTCGCGAACGTATTGTGCTATTTCCTTCATCCGGTCAGTCCCTTCTGAATTTTTCATGAGGGATTTAAAAAATACCCATGCAAATACCAATGCAAGTATTGATGCCAATGGCACTATTAAGAAAATATTACTCATAAGGTTAAAAATTTTATGCAACGTAAGTTGCTGTTTGAATTATTAGTTTTTAGCGACAATGATATTGAGTTAAAGTATATCAATTTTGCCTGTAGATTAAGTTCGGTTTAAAAAAATTTTCCAGCCGACAAAGATAATTTTTAAAATGAAATCAGAAAGATCATGTATATGTTTTACAGGCAATATGAAAATAAATTAACATATATGAAACCTATGAAAAAATCACATATTTAACTATTTAAATAAATACCTGGGAGTATTCTATTTACGAAATAAAGCACCTTTATAATTTCTTCCCTGTTACAACCTTTCCTTTCCATTTTCCTGAAAGATAGTATATCAAAATCAACATTGCACCAATACCCCACGATACAGGCAAAGCCCACCAGATTCCATTTACACCCATTTTATGTGATAAATAAACAGATAAGGGCAACCTTACAGCCCACAGTGAAAAAACAGTTATTAACATTGGCACAAATGTGGCCCCTGCACCTCGCATCATTCCTGTAAAACTGAACATGAGTGAAAACAGCAGGTAAAAAGAAGATACAATCACAAGGTAATCCTGCCCGATGCGTATAACCTCAACATCGTTGGTAAAAAGTGTCATGACACCTTTCCCTAAAAGTATGATCAGTATCGTAATAAAAATGCTGTAAACAATTGAAACTACAACCGTTGAATACAAACCACGTTTTGCTCTTTTTTCATTATGAGCTCCCAGGTTTTGACCGGCAAAAGTTGCCAGTGCAGAGCTGAATGTAATGGATGGCATCTTCGCAAAAGAATCGACACGCAGTGCTACCGTATATGCAGCAATGGCACTGGTCCCAAAGCCATTGACAATTCCCATAACAGCCATCATCCCAATTGCTACAAACGATTGCTGAAAACCGGTTGGCAAGCCAATGCGGGCACAAGACCTGAAAATTGGATAATCAAACTTTAATTTCCTTATCGAAAGCTGAATTACCGGGTGAGTCCGATTCAGGTAAATAATGGCAATGATAAATGCAAAACCGTGTGCCATTACAGTTGCAACGGCAACACTTGCAATTCCCCATTTAAAAACCGATACAAACAATAAATCGAGTACTGTATTTAATACAGCAGCTATAATAATAAAATACAAAGGTGTTTTTGAATCTCCCATTCCACGTAAAATGGCAATGGTAGCATTAAAACCAAACAACAGGATCATACCAGTCAGATAAATATTCATATAAGAAATAGCATCAGGCATAATCTCTCCGGGAAGCCTTAAAAGAACAAATATTGGCTTGCTCAGAATAATTCCTAAAAAAGTAACAATAACTGATGCCCCGAAAAAGAATATGTAAATTGTATCAATTGTTTTTAAAACATTCTTGTGGTCTTTTGCTCCAAAATACTGGGATACAACTGTACTGGCACCACTACCGATTCCCACAACAAGTGAAATAAGTGTCCACAAAACCGGAAATGATGCACCGACAGCAGCCAATGCTTCTTTTCCCAGAATATTGCCTACAACTATGCTGTCAACAATATTGTACAGGTTTTGAAAAACACTGGCTAAAACCAATGGTCCTGAAAACTGTAAAATTTGCCTGGTTACATTCCCGGTTGTAAAATCTCTCATTAAACTCAGTTTGAATTTGCAAATGTGCCAAAAAAAATGGGTTTCCGAAAAAGCATTAAATTTTAACAGTTGATACGCAGATATTCAGTTCATAAAACCATGAGTTGATTTTAAATGTTTATAAATTTTTGAATTTTCTTTATTTTTGCGGCATAAAATATTCTATGAAGAAAAAGGTTTTATTTGTCTGCCTTGGAAATATCTGCCGTTCGCCAAGCGCAGAAGCAGTATTTTCCGGATTGGTAAAAAACAAAGGATTATCAATTAATTTTGAAATTGACTCTGCAGGAACATCAGCGTGGCACGCAGGTGAAAAAGCTGACAGGCGTATGCAGTCGCATGCAATCGAACGTGGCTACGATTTAACAAGTATTTCAAGGCAGTTTAATCCAAACACCGATTTTGACCATTTCGATTATATTATTGGTATGGACGACCAGAATATCAGTAATCTGAAAGCAATGGCAAGAAACCGGCAGGATTTATCAAAAATCTATAAAATGACTGACTTCAGTAAAGAGTTTACATATAATGAGATTCCTGACCCTTACTATGGTGGTGATGCCGGGTTTGAACTGGTACTTGATTTACTGGAAGATGCCTGTAAAGGATTTCTTGAAACCATCAAAGATTCCTGAAAATCAATTATCGAAAAAACCACTTAATTCAATAATTTCTTCCGAACTCATACTAAACGATTCTGTAACCGGGATGTTTTTGGCAACACATTTTGATTTTTAATTTCTTTTATAACGACAGAAAAAATTGTTGTTACATATTCAGAACATTATGGAATTCACTTGAATATGAAAGTTTTATTCGTGATTTGTAGCAAACGGACAATCAATTACAGGGCAATTAACCACTTTATGTTCCTTGTTATCAGCAGGCCTCCAGCCCATTAACCAGTATAACATTAAAAATCCTACAATATATGCAACTGCTACATGCCATGCACTTTTTATCCAAAGTTTCATATTGCGTGCTTCATGGAATTTATTTGTGATAGCCACTCCTGCTGATGAACCAAACCAGACCATCGAGCCTCCAAAACCTACCGCGTAGGCTAACATGCCCCAATCATAATGTCCTTGTTCAAGGCATATTTTAGTCAACGGAATATTATCGAAAAAAGCGGAGACACCGCCAAGGAATAGTGCTGTAGACCATGAAGCCTGTGGCAGGTCATTTACCGGCATCATCGATGCACTAAAAATAAGGCCCAACAAAAAAACAGTTCCTTTTAAACTATGCTTTATTTCGCTAAAAGGAATTTTTGTAAATGCCATCCCCAAAATCAAGGCAATCCATACACCCAGAGCAGGCATATCATACAAAATATTCGAAAGAATGGCACCTATTAGAATAAAAATTACAACAATAATATTCATCCACTTAATTTGAATTGCCTCTTTTATTTGGGGTTTAATAATGGGTTGAAATTTATTTTGTTGCCTGGAAGCAAACCATGCAAAAAATAACAAGGCAATAGCAGAGGCAATAAATGCATGCAATACATTAAATGCGTTTACACCATCAATCCACATCATGGTTGTGGTTGTATCACCAACAACGCTTCCGGCACCGCCGGCATTGCTTGCTGCCACAATTGCGGCGATATAACCTATGTGTACTTTTTTCCTGAAAACAACAAGTGCAATGGCCCCTCCAACAAGGGCTGCAGCAATATTATCGAGAAAAGTAGACATTACAAAGATAATTACAAGCAACAAAAATGGACCCTTCCAGTCAGTGGGCAGGAAAAAAGGAATACGATCAGGAAATCCGGATTCTTCAAATATTTTTGCCAGGATAGCAAATCCTAATAACAATCCGAAAAGGTTTAGTAAAATAGGCCATTCCCCTTGCCTTAATTCTTTTTTGGTCAACTGGTCAATAATGCTGTTGTGGCCAAAAATATGCTCCAATAAATGAAATCCCGGATCCATCCATTCTTTAAAAACCAGAATGGTTAATGCTCCGAAAACTGAAAAGTAAAAAGCATTTTTATGAGAAAAAGCAATTCCAAGCAATATCATTCCAAATAGCAGAAATAAGAGCAATTCAATATCAGGAGACCTGAGAGAAGTTGCCCCAATCGTATTACCAAATACTGCCGGAATTGCAAACAAAAAACAAATAAACAAAAACAACCTTTTTGAAAAAACTCTTTTTACCATCTTTCACCAAGTAACGTAACTTATGACGTGGCGATAGTAATTAGTAACTAAAAACATTGTTAAATATTTTTAAAGAATACAGGTGGACTTTTTTAATTATTTATAGCATCAATTCCACTGAAACACAAACAACGCCATCATTTGCTTCTATTTTTTCAACAATCATCTGGACATTTGTTTTTCGCGTAATACCAACAACAAAAGTCAATTTATCGGAAGCATCTGAAATATTTCTTTCCAGACCTGCTGCAATAATTTTTATATCCATCTCAGCAAACAATGCTTTAAACAGATTAATATC
>JAFGGF010000102.1 GCA_016930735.1 Prolixibacteraceae bacterium | reverse complement strand
CGTTCATCCCGTTCTCTTCTACCAAAACACGGTAGATATCATTGGAATCTTTATGAAAAGTATCGAAAGTCAGTTCATCTTCAACCCAAAGCATTATGGCTATTACACAGGTTATCCCTATCGTTAATCCAATAAGGTTTATAAGTTTTGAATTTTGAATTTTAATTGTTTTCATAGTTATTTCGTTAGTTGTTATTCATAGCGCAACGCCTCCACCGGGTTCCTTGTAGCCGCTCTCCAACTTTGCCAGCTTACAGTTAGCAGTGCAATTCCCAATGCCAGCAAACCTGCAAGGGCAAAAATCCACCAACTCAGGGTGGTTTTATATGCAAATTCATTCAGGTAGCGATGCATTAAAAACCAGGATAAAGGTACAGCAAGGACAAATGCAAAAGTTATCCATTTCACAATTTCCCAGTTAAGGATTTTTACCACTTCGTAAATTTTAGCGCCGTTAACTTTTCTGATTCCTACCTCTTTTACTCGCTGGCGGGTTACAAAATGGATAATCCCAAAGGTTCCGAGGCAGGTTAAAATAATCGATAAAATGGCAAATACGCGGATAATGTACGCCGTGTGTTGTTCTTCTTTATAAAGTGAATCAATCCATTCGTCGTAAAATTGATAGTTGAATGCAAATCCGGGGCAAATTTCATCCCACACATTTTTCATATCGTTGATTACGTTTGCGTAATTTCCGGGCAAAACGCGGCAGGTTAAAAAACTGACTCCAAAATGGTCGGAACATTCAAAAATAGTGGGGGCAACGGGTTGGTTCAGCTTTTCAACGTTCATGTCTTTTATTACGCCAACCACTTTCAACGAATTGTTTTTGGTTTCTTCAGGGTCGGCTCCAACCGCCTGTTTGGGAATTTCATTGACTTCTTTCCCTTCAATCGATTCCCAGCCGGTAAGTTTAAAAGCCGATTCGTTCATGATGACTGCCTTTCCCCAGTCCTCCTGTTCAAATGCCCTGCCTTGTATAAATTCGGCATCATAAACTTTAAAGAAATCGGCATCGGCAGTGAGATAAGGTAAATTGCCCTGATAATTATATTTTTCCCGTGCTTCGCTCCACACGCCCCAGGTGTAAATATTCCCCGGTATTCCCATGGAAACAGTACTTGATGCTATATACGGATTTTCTGATAATTTTTCTTTAATTACCGGAAGTTTGCCTTTTATTTCCCACGGTATATCAACATAAACCAATTGTTCTTTTGTGAAACCTAAGTTTTTGTTTACCATGAGTTGGTTTTGCCGGGTCATTACAATCAACGAAATAATTAATACAATCGAAATGGCGTACTGAATAACCGACAATCCACTCTTAATCCGTAAGCCTCCTTTTTTTGTCGATTGGCTGAAAATAGAAACAGGTTTATATTTTGAAATAATAAATGCCGGATAAAACCCTGCCAGAAAACCCATTAAAAGCACTCCGGCAACAATGTATAAAACGTTGGGAAAATGAAGAAATACTGACAACCCAAAGTCTTTTTCAATAAGGTTTGTAAATGGTGTTTTAAAAATATATGCCAATAATATTCCAAAAAAGAAAGCAATAAAACTTACGGTAACGGCTTCGAAAATAAATTGCTGGAAAATGGCGTTCCTGTCGGCTCCGGTTGCTTTTTTTATTCCAATTTCTTTTAATCGGGAAAGATGGTTTGATGTGAACAAAATCACAAAATTCAGAATCGAAATAATTAAAATAAGCAGAGTAACCACACTAAACAGAATAATTGACTGCACATTGGCATGAAGGGTTTGACTTGACCTGCCACCGGCAAAAGAACTCATGTATGATTTACCAAAAGGTAAAAGCATAAAAGGTTCTTTTGCAAAATGCGTATCTGAATAGTCTTTTGTGATTTTCTGTGCCAGTAGCTCCGGGTTGCTGTTATTATTCAAATAAAAAAATACCCTTGAATAAAAGTCTCCGCTTCTCCATTCGCCCCCTACCGCTTCTACATTTTCCCACGGTACAATAATATCAGCCTGAATGCTTGAATTTTCAGGCAAATTATTGAATACAGCAACAACATTCATGTCTTTGCGATGCAGAATATTTATTGTTTGCCCAACTGGTTCCTGATTGCCAAAAATGGTTTTTGCAAGCGATGAACTTATTGCCAGGCTATTGTTATCGGGCAGGGGATTTTGCGGGTTTCCTGATTGAAGGTTGACCGAGAAAATGGAAAAAAAATCGTTGTCGGTCAATACCGTATTTTCAACCTTAAAAGGAGTGTTTTCGTGTACAATCTCTATCTGCCTTTTGTCGTAGCGGCAAAGTTTTTCAATTTCGGGGTACCGCTCCTTAAGTTCTCCTGTTAAATCTCCTTTGAAAGTTGTTATTCCCTTTTCTGTACATAAACGGTAAATCCGGCCAATAATCGGGAAATCTTTATCATAAGAAAATTCATTGAAAATATAGGAAGCCAGAAGCAACGCAATCGCAAGACTGAAAGCAAATCCTGCAATGGTTACAAACCCAAAGGTTGGGTTTTTAACCAGGTTTCTGAATATACTTTTGATATATTTTATCATTTCTCAATCTGTTTCCATGTCCCGGATGCTATGTTTGACCTGCCACCGCAGTTATCCGAAATTAAATCCATTTTAAATTGTCCTTCTTTCAAACTGAACCTGTATTTACCCTTGTCTGATTCGGGGCAAGCCATTGGTCCTTCATGATCATTAAGAGTAATAATATCTTCTTCAATTTTATAATCTCCTTTAACCAAAACTTCACCCATTGGATTTAAGACCTCATAGGTCTTTTCGGAAAATTTCAAATTGAAAGTTCCCATTTCCCCCAATTCCATTTGAAAGGTTTTCCCGGCTAACTGTGCTTTAACAAAAAAGGAAATACTGCTTAAGATCAGTACAAGAAATAAAGTTTTTGTTTTCATGATTTTTGGTTTTAATTGTTGTTATTTTCAATTCTGACTAATGTAAAAATTAGTCATTGATTTTCAGTTGTTTACAAATTAGTCGTTTTTGCCATCTTCTCTTCATTTTTGCTACACAATATTACGTTAGCAACAGTATTTAATAAGCTCTGGTGAAATAGATAATTTGCGTTTAAATCTATTTCGGAAGTGCTTATGTGTGGAATTATTCATAACGTAAAGATTCTATAGGATTTCGTATTGCCGCTTTATAACTCTGATATATCACTGTCAGTAAAGTAATTACCAGGGTGAGTATTCCCGCTAAAATAAAAATCCACCAGCTTAAACGGGTTTGATATGCAAAATTTTCAAGCCACTTCTGAAATAAAAACCAGGCTATCGGCACAGCTATAATAAATGCAATACCAACCCATTTTATAAACCCGGAGTTTAATGAAAATAAAATTTCTGAAATCCGTGCACCATTCACTTTACGAATTCCTATTTCTTTGGTGCGCTGTTCAGCAATAAAAGCAGCCAGAGCAAGTAATCCCAGGCATGCAATGATTATTGCAAGAGCTGAAAAGATGGAAACAATCTTTTTAGTCCTGACTTCATTATTATAAAGACGACCGAAATCCTCATCAAAAAATACATAATTAAACTCCTGACCACCGGCAAATTTATTCCATGCCTGTGCCACTTTTTTAAGGTTTTGCTGAATATTATCGTTCGAAATTCTTACAACTATGTTATTACCCAACACAGCATTTTCCACTCCCTTACGGACAACAATAGAGCTTACTTCTTTATGAAGCGATTCGCTGTTAAAGTCTTTCATTACCCCAATAACAGTATATCCTGTTTCCTCTGAGGGCATGCTGTCATAAACTTTTTTTCCGACCGGATTTTCCATATTAAGTTTTTTCACAGCCGATTCATTCAATACAATTGATTTGATATCCGGCTGGCTACCCTGGTCAAAATACCGGCCTTCAACCATACCTGTTTCAAACGTCTTTAGAAAATCACCATCGGTCCAGAGTGTCAGAATACCACGCGGATCGCTTTCCGAATGATGAAAAAATATGCTGCTTGTATAAAACCTTCCGGGAATGGCTGAAGTATTTGTTACTGCCGTAATACCTGCCTGAGCCAATAATTCTTCTTTAAAAGAAATGATTTTAGAGCCCAGGTTCCCGGCATTCTGAATAACAACAAGATTTTCTTTATTAAATCCCAAATCCTTTTTCTGAAGAAAATTCAACTGTTTACTGATAATAAAGGTTCCGGAAATCAGTAAAATCGATACAGCAAGCTGAAAAGTAACCAGTCCGTTCCTCAGTCGGGTAATGGTTCCTCCTGATCTGTTAATTCCTTTTATAACTTTAACCGGATTAAATGAAGCAAGGAAAAAAGCCGGGTAGCTGCCAGCCATAATCCCAACAAAAATTCCAAAAAGCAGAAGTATCGGAATTGTTTTTAAATTATAAAATAAATTAAACTCAAGTTGTTTTTCAATAAGAGTATTAAATCCAGGAAGTAAAAGTTTAATAAAAACAATCGCCAGTAATAATGAAATGATTGTGACAAAAACGGATTCACTTATAAATTGAATTACCAAATGTTTTTTACCCGATCCCAGCGATTTTCTGATACCTACTTCCTTTGTACGGTTTGCAGATCGGGCTGTAGACAAATTCATAAAATTGATACAGGCAATTACAAGGATAAAAACCGCAATAACCAAAAAAATAATCATATAACTGCGGTTGCCTGAAGGTTCAAGGTCCGACGTAAGGCTTGTGTCGAAATGAATATCAGCGATTGGTTGTGTATACCATTGATATTGTGCTCCCTGTGCTTTGAATTCTTCAAAAGAAATACCCATTGCCTGCTTAATTTCCGGACCAATATATTTTTCAACAAGACGGACCAGGGCTGCATCAACATCAGCAGCTGAATACCCATCCTTTAATAAAAAATATGTGAAAAGAAAATTGTTAGCCCACCGTGGATTCTTTATCATTTCCTGCTCTTTTATTGACGCAAGGAAATTTGGTTTGATATGTGAATTTTGTGGAAAGTCTTTTATTACACCTGTAACAAGGTAATCCCTGTCATTCTCCAATGTTAAGTATTTACCTACCGGGTTTTCTTTTCCAAAATATTTATGTGCTGATGTTTCGGTCAGAACCACTGAAAATGGTTGAATTAGTGCCTGACCGGGATCACCAAAAATAAACTCAGCAGTAAACACCCTGAAAAAACCATCATCGGTATAAAACCATTTCGATTCATTAAAAAACAAATTGTTTTGTTTTATAACAGGTTGGTCCGCCTCCAGAATTCTTACGGCTTCTTCAATTTCCGGCAACTCTTCTTTCATTGTTTCAGCAAGAGGGGCACCTGTTGTAGGAGTTTTAAATTCATTATCGCTTAAAACTGCGTGCAGGTTAATCCTGTAAATACGATCCGAATGTTCATGAAATTTATCGTAACCGGTTTCAAAATTTATATATATCAGAATAAGAATACATGCCGTTAAGCCAGTTGCCAAACCAATAATATTAATGAATGAGTAAAACTTATTCCTTAATAAATTTTTTATTATATGTTTAATTTTAAAATGTTCCATTTTCGGTTGTTTAATTGTGGCTTCTGTAATTCTAATTTCAAGTTAAAATGATTTTTCAAATCATAATATCCAAGAGCTTCATCCCGGACAACCGGGATCTTTTCATTTCGATACTATTCGTATCGTAATGCTTCGACAGGATTTTTTGTTGCTGCTTTGTAAGACTGAAATGAAACGGTCAGTAATGCAACTGCCAATGCAAGAAATCCTGCCACTGCAAATACCCACCAACTCAGGTTGGTTTTATACGCAAAGTTTTCGAGCCATTTATCCATGGTGTAATACGCAACCGGTAATGCTATCACAAAAGCTATCATTACCCATCTGACAAAACTTTTATTGAGTAGTGAAACTACCTCCCCGACTTTCGCCCCGTTTACTTTCCTGATACCTATTTCTTTTGTCCTGTTAATAATAAAATGCGATGCAAGCCCATAAAGTCCGAGGCAGGAGATCAGAATGGCAACAAGGGTTAAAAAAGTAAAAATCCGCATCTCTTTTTCATTCTGTTTATAAAGCCCGGCCATATGCTGATCCATAAACTGATATTCAAAAGGCTCATCGGGATAAATTCTTTCCCACTTTTCCCTGATTGCATTCAGATTTTCAGGTTCAACCCTGACAAAAAGATAGGCTGGCTGCCCATCAAGCATTGTAAATTTTAAAGGTTCAATTGGATTATTCAATGCATCGAAATGAAAATCTTTGATAACACCTATTATTTTTTCGGGTGGCGTTTCATCCAGGATTTTCCCGATCGGATCATCCCATCTCATAATACCTGCATAAGTTTCATTTATAATGGCTGATTTATCAGCATCGCTTGAATTATCACCTGAAAAATTACGGCCTTCGAGGATTTCAATGCCAAATAAACCAATGTAGTTTTCATCGATTTGAGGTTGGTTTAAAACAAATTGTAAATCGTTCCCTTCATCATCCTTATTGGCTATGATCGATTTCAACCATTGGGAAGTTGCACCCATGTTGGTTCCTCCTCCGCCAAAGGCTAGTGATTTAATCTCCGGAAGTTCAGAAAACTCCTGACGTAAAACTTCTTTTCCGGGAAACTTTTCCGGCTCCGGTGGAATTGTTATTGCCATGAGTTGTTCCTTATTAAAACCCAGCTCTGCTTTTTTCATAAACCGAATCTGGTTCCAGATCATAAACAACCCGGCAATCATTACTATGGCTACAGCATTCTGAAAGGTCACAAGAGATTTCCCGAACAGGCTGAATCCTTGTTTTTTAAGGATGGAGTTCCGAATAGTATTAAAAGCGGGATATAAACCGGAAATAATGCCCGTAACAATAAAAATTATCAGCAAAGGTAGTAACAATCTTACTGCTGATAAAAGACTAAAATCTTTATCAAACAGATTATTAAACTGCGGAAACAGAAGTGAAACAAGGATAAGGGAAACCAGAGCCGCTATTATTACATAAATAATCGACTCTCCGACAATCATAGTAATAATCCTACTTCTGCCGCAACCAATTGTTTTCCGAACCGAAAATTCTTTTTGCCTCTTTTCAAGTTGCGCCAGGGTAAGGTTATTGTAATTTATGCCGGCAATTATCAGGATCAGCAGCGCCACCACAGAAAAAGCATAAACCATTGTTTTATTGCCTTTGGGTGTATCCGCTAACAATGAATTATCGAAATGGATACTTTGCAATGGCTGTAAGGGATGCTCAAGTTGAAATCCACCGATTTGTTTTAACAGGTCTGCATATTCCTTATTTGTGATTTCTGCTATTTTATTTTTTAATGACGATACATCGGAGTTGGCAGTTTTTAAATAAACAAAATAATCGCCCCAATCAACCAGTTGCCCGGTTCCGTCAAAACCGGAAGGAACAAGGGCAGAAAACCTGAGGTCGGTATTTAAAGGTAAATCCTTTATTACCCCAGTAACTTCAAAATCTTTTTTATCAATGGTAATTTTTTGCCCCAGCGGAGGCATATCGCCAAAAATATTATTTGCCAGTTTTTCTGTTAATACAATTGTGTTAGGCGCTGTCAAAAAATCAGATGGATTCCCTAAAACAGCCGGATAGGTGAAAACATTGAAAATTGAAGGTGTAGCTGCCCGCATATCAACATTTTCAAATTCATTTCCATCATAGGTTAAAGTCGCTCCTTCTTCTGTCCCGACACAAACATATTCCTCGATTTCAGGACAACGGTTTTTAAGGATGTGGGCAAAAGGCGGGTTTCCCAGTGCCATATGGGTATTTTGCCCCGATGGTGAAGTCAGCGAAGTAGTGAGCCTGAAAATAAGATCCACATCTTTTTGATACTTGTCGTATGTCATTTCATTCTCAACGTACACTGTGATAAAAATAAAAACTACCATTGCAACAGAAAGGCCAACAAGGTTCAGAAAAAAATCCAGTTTGTTTTTCCGGATGATCCTTAAAAAATAGTTAAACAAATTCTTTCTCATTCTTCTGTTTTTATCATTTATTAACTCTGTTACAATTCTTTTTATTCGTACCTCAAAGCTTCAACCGGATTACATATTGCTGCCCGCAAGGTTTGCCAACCTATGGTTATAATTGATACAAGAAGTGTTACACACACTGAAATTATAAACGGCCAGGCAGAAATGCCGGTTTTATAAACAAAATTTCCGAGCCATTTCAACATTAATAAATATGAGACCGGGAAAGCAAAAACATTTGCAATAATTACCCAATACATATATGTTTTTGTGAATTTAACAAAGATCAGTGATGCATTCGCCCCAAAAACTTTGTAAACTCCTATTTCCTTTTTTTTCTGCTCAATTGTAAATGCCGTAAGCCCGTACAATCCAAGGCAGGCAATAAAAATTGCCAGAGCTGAAAAATACCTGAAAAGAGTTCCCATTCGGTGCTCTGAATAGTAATTTGCGTTCAACTGGTCCTCCATAAAATAATAGTCGAATACATTATCCGGGAAAAAGGTTGACCATGTTTTTTCAAGATACTCAATACTTTCGGGTAAAGAGTTAGGTGAAAGTCGGAATGTGACCGCATTAAACCGGGCATTTGCTTCTTCCGGCTTAGGGATCAGCATTATTAATGGTTCAATTTTATTATGCAGCGAGCTGAAATGAAAATCTTCAGTTACTCCGATAATTTTACCTTTCTGCCCCCAGATTTCAAGGTCTTTCCCGATTGCATTTTCATATCCCATTTCAATGGCAGCTTTTTTATTGATTACAAACCCGTTTTCCATTTCCGTTCTGTATTCTTTTGAATAAAACCGGCCTTCACTCATTTTTATGTTATAAGTTGAAGCAAATTCATCATCAACATGAAGAATCCATGAACTGAATTTATCCTGTTTTCCGGGCCATTTTATATCATCTGTTTTACTCATTGTGGAAGCATCCAGATTCCCTGAACGTGAAATCTCTGACACGAAACCGCTTTTACGTACCTCGTTTTTAAAAACTTCATAATTTTCAGAGATTTCTCCACCAGGTGTAATACAAACAAGATTCTCTTTATTATATCCAAGATTTACATGCTGAATAAAATTCAATTGTCTCGAAATAACTACAGTACTTACAATTATTATTACTGACAAGGAGAACTGAAAAACAACCAGGCTCTTCCTGATATTTAAACTTTTAGTTCCTGTAACAAACTTGCCTTTTAGAATACTTAATGGGTTAAAACCTGTAATAAACACTGCCGGATATATTCCTGAAACCAAAGTAGTAAGAAGTAAAACAGCAACAAGCATTCGAAAAAAATTAAAACTGAAAACTTGTATTTCAAGGACTTTGCCTGAAAGATCATTCATAACAGGCAAACACAGGAAAGCAATTAAAACAGCAAAGGCCATTGAGATAAGAACCATTATAAAAGTTTCAGAGAAATACTGTTTTACAAGTTGAAACTTACTGCTGCCCAATGTTTTTTTCACTCCAACTTCCTTAGCCCTTTTCAAAGAAAGGGCATTGGAAAGATTCATGTAATTCATGCTGGCGATAAGTAAAATTATGGCAGCAATGGCACTGAAAATAAATACATATTTAATATCGCCTGTACCTGCAGAGAAAAAATTTATCCCTGTTGCATTCAGGTGGATTTTTTTAATCGGCATTAATGAATAGCTGATTTTCTCTTCCTTAAAATGATTTTGTTTGACTGCCAGGATTTTTTGTTCCAGCTCAGCCAGGGTTACTTTACCATTTGTTTTTATAAAGGTTGTTGGTGCCTGATTATACCATGCATCCCAGTTTATACCAAAACTACTTATAAAATCAACCGGAATAAGTATTTCAGATTGAATATGTGAATTGTGAGGCAAATTTTGGAGTATTCCTGTAACTTTCAGAAATTTGGTTTGCCCGAAAAAGGTAATCGATAATGACTTTCCCAACGCCTCCTCTTTCCCGAAATATTTTTCTTTCATCCTTTTTGTTAAAACAATAGAATTGGGATTGTTTAAAACATTTAACTTGTCACCCTCTAAAAGGGGAAAAGAAAAAATGTTGAAAAAATTCTTATCGGCAAGGGCAAAATTTTCAGTAAATGCCTGTTCTTCGTATCTGAAAAGCGATTTGAACGATTCGGGCAATGGCATAAAACAGGTCGATTCTTTAATTTCCGGGATTTCATTTTTAATGGTTGGTGCCAGTAATTTTGAAGTAGCACCAAATAACTGACCGTTATCCACCCGAAATACTACATCAATATTCTCAGCATCTTTATGAAAATTATCGTATGACAATTCATCCTGAACCCATAGAATTATTAATATAAAACTTGCCAGACCGACAGAAAGGCCCATAATATTTATAAGTGCATATCTTTTGTGTTTTAATAAATTTCTAAGTGCAAGAAGTATATAGTTTCTGAACATGGTTATTGATTTCTTTTTATTTTTTCAGTTTAATTGTTTAAGTCGCACCCTTAAAAAATATTTATCAGATTGATTTTAAACTTTGTTCCTCAGTCGATCAAGTTAACTCAGAATCAATATAATAATTATTCGTACCTCAAAGCTTCGACCGGATTCCTTGTAGCTGCCCTCCAGGTATGAGCGAAGGTTATAATTGTTTCCAAAAGAAGGACTATTACCAATCCTTCAATAAACAGCCACCAGCCAATTGGAGTTTTTACAGCATATTCCCCCAACCATTGCCTTAAATAAAGATAACTTAACGGAACTGCGATCAAAGCAGCTATAGCCGTCCATTTCAGCGAATTGGAATAAATAAGTATTATCATATTCCCAATGGTTCCGCCCAGAACTTTTCTGACACCTATTTCTTTGGTACGTCGTACAATGCTTTGTGAAACCAGCATAAAAATACCCATCATTACGATTACAATAGCCAGGACAGCTCCAAGCCTGGTAAGTTGCCCAAGCCGCTCTTCATCGGCATAATACTGGGTATAAATATCACGGGTAACCCTGGTATTGATAATATAACCGTTATCGAACGATTTTAAAACCTTCTCAATTTTACCAATGACATTGTCATATAATGCATTTGGTGCCAGCCTGACCACAATATTATTGAAGTTACGTGAATATGAAGTCATGACCAAAGGCTGAATTTCTCTTGCTGCCGACTGGTACCTGAAATCTTTCACAACTCCGATTATCTCCATCGGATCGTTGAACATAACAACCTGCCTTCCAACAGCACTGGTCAGACCTAATTCTTTAACAGCAGCCTCATTCAAAATAATTCCATTCCTGTCAGCAGGCCTTTCAGGATCAAAAAACCTACCGTCTGCCAGTTGCAATTCCAACAAGTTACACAAACCGGGTTGAATCCGGTATTCATTTACCGACTTTAAATTATCTTCCGGTTCTTCAACAAGTCGGATGCCCTGCCCGCTGGTTCCGGCTCCTATTGTGTGTGACGATGCTGCTACACCTATAATTTCCGGTAAATCCATCAATTCATCCCTGATAGAAGAATACTGCCCTTTCATTTTATCATTCAGGTTGAAAATATTTACCAGCCCATCGGGATTAAATCCGGGAGACAGGTTTTTAAGGTAATGTGTTTGTTTCTGTATCCCGAATAATACAGTAAGTAGAAAAAGTGTAATTATAAGTTGCAGGCCTCCGGCAAGGTTCATCACATATTTTTTCCGGCTTGTTTTACCCGGTTGTTTACTAATAATGGAAACCGGTTTTAACCGGCTCAGGTAAAATGCCGGATAAGCTCCTGAAAGAAGAAGTGTTAACAAAAAAACCCCTGCCAATGAGAAAATAAAAACAGGGGCTTTTAAAAGTGAAATTGAAAATTCGCGTTGCATCAGGTTGCCAAACTGTGGTAACATCACGACAGCCAGGATTAAGCCTATCAAAAACGAAATTAAAACTATAAATGAAGCTTCTGAAAAAAATTGTTTAATAAGAGCAGCCTTTCCTGCACCGCTAACCTTTCGTACTCCAATTTCTTTTGCTCTCTGTTCTCCTTCAACAATAAATAAATTTATAAAATTGGTTAAAGCTAAAAACATAACCATAAAAGCAATAACACCAACCAGAAAAATGGTTTTAATACTTCCCTGCCTTCCCAGATCATAAAAAGCCGGTGAATAAAGGTGAATTTTATTTAATGGTTCAACCGATGATGAAAAATCATAATTAAAACTAGCAAAACGATCTTTCAGAATCTGTGTGTTTGTTTCGCAAATTTTCAAAATGGTAGAACCGGGCTCAGCTGCAGGTTTAATAAGGTAATAGGTGAAAAATTCCAACCCCTGCAGTTGATTCAGGTTTCCAATAGCTGACATTGGCATCAGAAAATCGAATTGAAAATGGGTATTTACCGGGACATCTTCAATTATTGCTGCAATAGTATAACTCTTATTTTCAGCAAGAATTGACTGCCCAAGAGCATGTTTATCCCCAAATATTTTTTGTGCCATTTTTTTTGTCAGCACAACCGAATTTGGGGCTTTTAATGCCTGATTGGCACTTCCTTCGAGTACCTTAAAATCGAAAAGATTAAAAAAGGTTGAATCCACAAACAACAACCTATTTCCTGCAAATCTGACTTCATTGGAACAAACTTCCATATCCCAACCTCTGTAAATTTGTACAGCTGATTCAATTTCAGGAATTTTGGCAGGAACCTCAGTAAAGGCACTTCGCAGGTTAATCGGCATATAAGAAGAATTACCATTTTCAATCCAAATGGTATTTAACCGGAAAATATTTTCCGATCGGGAAAAATACCGGTCGTAGCTTGTTTCGTGTAAAATATAAATTACCAGCAGGATAGTTGATGCAAGGCCAATGGCTACACCTGTAATATTTGTAGCCAATGCCAGCTTATTTCTACCCGTTAATCTGAAAAGATTTTTTAACCGGTTGAAATTCATGTTAATATGTTTTCAAAATTGGCTTTGAGGACAGCTGTGTAAAAAGCAACTTAAAGTTGCCTGTACTTACAAAATTTCAGCCATCTGAGATACATTTTCTGTCAGCACCTGCCCGTCGAATAAGTTTATGGTACGGTGTGCAAAACCTGCATCATGCATGGAGTGGGTAACCATTATGATGGTTGTTCCTTCCTTGTTCAATTCAGTTAAAAGGTTCATGACTTCGAGGCCGTTTTTTGAATCGAGGTTACCTGTAGGCTCATCCGCCAGGATCAGTTTTGGATTAGCTACTACCGCACGTCCGATAGCAACACGTTGTTGCTGACCTCCTGATAGTTGTTGCGGGAAGTGTTTTGCCCTGTGCCCTATTTTCATACGTTCAAGCACTGCATTGACCATTTCTTTCCTTTCGCTCACTTTTTTCTTCAGATAGATCAATGGCAACTCAACATTTTCATAGACTGTAAGTTCATCAATCAGGTTAAAACTCTGGAATACAAAACCGATGTTCCCTTTGCGCATCATGGTACGCTGACGTTCTTTATAGGAACCAACTTCGACCCCATCAAAATAGTATTTACCATTGCTGGGATTATCAAGTAATCCGATAATATTCAGCAAAGTAGATTTACCACAACCGGATGGCCCCATAATAGCGACAAATTCTCCGGGTTTCACATGAATGTCAACTTCATTCAAAGCGTAAGTCTCAACTTCCTCAGTACGGAAGATCTTTGTAAGTTTTTCTGTCTTTATCATT
>JAFGGF010000101.1 GCA_016930735.1 Prolixibacteraceae bacterium | reverse complement strand
GTAAACCCTGAATTTTTCTGTTTTCTTGTCAAAGCGGTTCAATCCACCGGTCATTGTGCCAATCCAGATAAATCCTTCCTCATCTTCGCATATAGACACAATATAGTTGTTGGAAACGCTGGCGGAATCACCAGGTATATTCTGAAAAATCCTGAATTTATTTCCATCGAACATATTCAGGCCATCCTGTGTTCCAAACCACATCAGCCCGTCGCGGTCTCTGAGCATACAATTAACACTGTTTTGCGAAAGGCCTGCTTCCCTGCCTATCCGGTTGAAAGTAACCGGAACCTGGGCAAAACTTTCCAAATGAGCCGGTAACAATATGAAACTGATTAGGCACAGAGTTAAAATCCGGTAAGGAAAGGGAATACTCATTCTTCGAAATTGGTTGCACATAAGGTAAAAAAGAATTAAAAATTATCCAATACCTGCAGGTTATTATATTAAATATTTTAAGCCATATTTAATAACCGGTTTAAAATAATAAGATACACTTATTTTCATTAACTTCAGAACAAAATAAAACTGCAACCATGACTAAAACCGACCAGTTTCATTTCCTGGAGGTAAATGGTGCTTTTCCCGGCAAGGTTTTATTCCGTCCGATTCTAATGTATTTTGCTGCTAATTTTATTGGTAAAACCTATGGTGAATTTGCATCCGATTACCGCGTTCTCGTGGAAGCCAACCTTCGGTGTATGGATGAATTCGGGCTTGATATGCTTGGGCTGATCTCCGATCCGTATCGTGAAACCAGCGCGTTTGGTGCCAGCATTAAGTTTATTCCCAATGGGATCCCCCGGTGCCTGAATTTGATCATTCATAGTATGGATGATGTGAAAAAACTTAAAAATCCGGATGTTTACAAAAAAGAACGGACACGCGACAGGATTAAAGCAGGTGAACTTCTTTCAAAAAAAACACAGGGCAACATTCCGATAATAGGCTGGATTGAAGGCCCGCTCGCTGAAGCCTGCGATTTAGCGGGAGTTGAAAATATGATGATACAATTAATGACTGACCCTGGTTTTTCAAACCTGCTGATGGATAAATGTGTGCAGACTACCAAGGATTTTGCCAAAGCACAGATCGATGCCGGGTGCGAAATCATCGGGATGGGTGACGCGGTCTGTTCACTGATCGATGCTGATACCTACAATTTTTATGTCCGCGATCGGCACCGTGAAATCATCAGTTACATCCATGAACTGGGCGGGAAAGTCAAACTGCACATCTGCGGCGATACCAACCACCTCTTACCGTCGTATGCCGGCCGGGGAATCGATTTCCTTGACCTCGACTGGCAGGCGGATATCAGCCATGCCCGCGATATATTGGGTGAGAGTATTATCCTGGGAGGAAATATAAATCCGGTTCTGATACAGGACAAATCACGTGATGAAGTCTTCAGCCTTTCAAGAGTTCTGATGGAAAAACACCGCGACGAACGTTTTATCCTGCCTGCCGGTTGCGAGATTACAGTGCTGACTCCTCCTGAAAATTTAAGAGCAATGAGCCACGCATCGGTTTTTTAAAAAATATATTTTTTTACTTTTTTTTAATAATTCCTGCCCAGCCACCGCCCGGGGCCATTTCAATTTTAATGGTTGAAGTATTGGTAACCGAAATTGTTTCCATTTTATAATCGGCGGCATGTTTTGTTGCATTTGTTCCGTCTTTCCAAAGTTGCAAAGTATAATTTCCCGGCTCAAGGAAATCAAGTTTTATTTCTATGGAACGGGGAGTCCAGTCTGTCATGGCTCCCAAGTACCAATTGTTGCCTGAACGGCGGGCAACCGCAATGTAATCGCTGACTTTGGAAGCAAGCACTTTGGTATCATCCCAAACCGACGGCACCGGAGAAAGGAACTCCATACATTCCGGTTCGCGATAATAATTTGAAGGATTGTCAGCCAGCATTTGCAAAGGGCTTTCAAAAACCACATACATTGCCAGTTGATGGCAACGTGTTCCCTGGCTCATAGGTTCCGAGAAAACGGCATTAAAGTTTTGTTTTGTTGCATTCAGCATTGCTCCGGGGGTGTAGTCCATCGGGCCGGCAACATTCCGGATAAACGGCAGGGTCAGATCATGTTCAGGATCGGGAAGGTTTGACCACTTTTCATTTTCCATGCCTTTTACTCCCTCAAATGAAAGTACATTCGGATAGGTACGGTTCAGACCTGAAGGTTTGTATGCTCCATGATAATCAACCAGCAAATGACGGGAAGCACATTCCCTCGCAATTTTTTCATAAAAATTTACCATCCACTGGTCATCGCGTTGCATGAAGTCGATCTTTATTCCTTTAACTTCCCACTTTTCAAACTGATCCAAAGCTTCAGCCAATTTATCATCGAGTGCTTTCCACACAACCCAGAGGATTATACCCACATTTTTTTCTTTCCCGTAATCAACCAGTTCCTGAATATTAATTGCGTCAACTACATACATAATATCATCGAGATGGTACCAGCCTTCATCAAGGATGATATAATCCAATCCGTATTCAGAAGCAAAATCAATGTAATATTTATAAGTATCATTATTCACTCCTGATTCAAAATCTACACCGTAAATATTTAATGCATTCCACCAGTCCCATGCTACTTTTCCGGGTTTGATCCAGCCTGTATCTTCAATTCTGCATTCAGGAGCCAGTTTATAAATCATTTCTGACTGAACCAGGTCGGCATCATTTTCAGTAATGATCATCGCCCTCCAGGGGAAGGTGCGTGGTTCAAAACATTCGGCAATAAAATCGGCATATTTTGTAGGACGAACATCACGGTCGCCACGTTGTTCGGCTTCGAGTACTACACCTGGGAATTTCCCCTGCAAACCGAAAAGATTGTCATCCATACCCTTCAGGTACATGCCCGGATAGTCTGTTAAATCCGATTCAGAAATATAAACTTTTGTATTGTTCCCGCAATCGACCAGCATCCCGGTTGAACAAAAACGGGTTTCGTCAACATCCGAAAGTTTAATCCTCAAATATTCCCTTTCCTGGTGAGAATACATGCTTTCTTCTTCAGGGAACCAAATATTGTGGTCGGTTGGAAAATTGAAAGTTGCTTCTTCGCTAATTACATTAAAAGGTTTGTCAAACTCAGAAACCCACCTCCAGGCAACTCCATCATTGTATGCCCTGAATTGAAGTGAATAATCTTTAAAAGGAAGAGACATTTGATTGTAAATATCATCTATAGATGCGTATTTGCGCTGAACGACAGGCTGAATCTGTTCTTCTATTGAAATAGTTTTGGCTTTTTTGACCTTTGTATCCCTGCCCAGAACAATTCCATTGCTGAGTGTCATAGAAACAGGCGAAGGTGAAATAATCTCACTGCCATTTAACGAAACTGCATAAGTTGTCTGATCATCAACAGTTACAAGCACTTTTATTTTTCCATCGGGTGATGAAACTGAGTAATCTTTGGCAACCAATACGTTTGAAATAAAAAGTACGATTAAAAGGAAGAGATATTTTTTCATGACTATTGATTTAGTTTTAAATAATTCGTTTACAATATTAATGAATGTTTTTTAGTAAACTAAATTTCCCTTTGTATAAGAAAGGCAAAATGATAACAGTCATGTAGTTATTCATAAATTTAATCAATATAATAAAACCATATAGTTACCGCGCGATTTAATCACGTGGTAGTAAATCGTAAAATCAAAAAACCTATGATCCAATTATGCTGGAGTGGAGTGATTGCCTGTTCAATTTTAAAGAATATTTTTCATAAAACTGTAATGTCAAATTATAAAAAAAACCGGAAGCATGACACTTCCGGTTTTTAATCTCCCTAACTAAACACCTACGTTATCGGATTATAAACTTCCCGGTAGAAATCTTAGAATCTGATTCTGCGCGAACCAAATATATTCCCGGTGAATATTTACTTGTATTAAGAGTTAATTTTTTTAAAGGTTGATTTTCAGATTTAAAAACAATATTGCCGGAAGTGGAATAAACTTCAATACGTTTAAAAAATTCTTTGGTTTGAATAGTAATAAAATCTTCAGCCGGATTCGGATAAATATATATTCCTGAATTGATATTTTGTATCGTATTCGTGTTCGTTTTAATTTCAGGGTCTTCCAGTTCACGTGTGGAATATAACCTGTACTCACCCGGGGCCAGTGTTAAATTCTGCGGTGGTATATTCACATTTATTGTTGCTTTTGAAAAATATTCATGCCACAATCCCATCACAGAAAATGACAAAGTTGAAGTAATTTCATGAGTACTGAAGTTTCCTAAAACAAAAACATGGTTACTTCCTGAATTCAATTTGAACCATTTTATTTCACCGTCGAGATGTGAAGTAAAGACCTGAGGCGTAAATTCTTCATAGTTCTGTTTCAGGAAATTTAGTTTAGCAACTGTACTGAATAAATCCAAACGATCCTGGTTGTCAAGGTATTCCCAGAATGGTGGTTTTTCATTGAGCCTTCCCCCATAGCTGTTGATAGACTGGTCGTAACCACGTTCGCCAAATTGCCAGATCATTTTAGGGCCAGGTAATGGGATCAGAAACACCGATGCCAGTTCCATCCGGTCAAGTGCATTCGAAAGTTCTTTTACCGAATATCCACCCTCAACCTTTCCGCCTTGCAGGCAGTTGTATGTAATCCTTTCCTCATCGTGGCTTTCCATATAAGTTACTAAATTTGGCTCTTTCCAGTAACGTGAGGTATATAATCCAGGAGTTAAATCTGAATTACCTGCATTTCCCTTTGCAGCTTCACCGTAATTATAATTCATATTTCCCCAAAGCAAAATACCATAATCAGCCAATACAGTTTCTTCGGAATTATAGGCTAAATGTTCAAAAATGATTATGGCATCTTCCTTTCGGTTCCGTATTTCATCCGTCATCCGTTTCAGGTTGTTAATCCTGGCAGCATCATATTCGCTCCCCCAGCTTGATGAGCCGTAAGGAGTATTTGAAAATCCTTTGGTAAAATCGAACCGGAAACCATCCACTTTGTATTCATTCATCCAGAATGAATTTACACTGTCAACCAGTTCCCTTGTAGCTTCACTTTCATGATTAAAATCGAATCCAAACTGTAACGAAGTATTCTGGAAATTGCTCTCCTGGTTATACCATGGATTATCTTCGGTTACAACCCAGTTATCCATGTACATTTGAACAAAGGGGCTTTGGCCGTAACTATGGTTTAAAACCATATCCAACACAACGGCTATTCCTCTTTTATGGCATTCATCAATTAATTTCTTCAGGTTGTTTTTTGGTCCGTAATATTTGTCGGGGGCAAAATAAAACGATGTATTATATCCCCAGCTTGAATTTCCTTCAAATTCATTTACGGGCATCAACTCAAGGACATTAATCCGTAAATCTTCCAGATAATCCAACTTTTCTATAACCGATTGGTATGTATGTTCTTCAGTAAAATCGCGAACCAGTAATTCATAAATAATCATCTGATCTTTTGGACCCGGATTAAAACCGGTAACTTCCCAATGGTATCCTTCCTGCCCGGTTTGTAAAACAGAAACAATTCCTTCAGCCTTTCCTTCAGGGTATTCCATTAATCCGGGATAAGTTTCAGGACTGATCCATTTATCGTTCCAGGGATCCAGAATTTTTTCAGTATAAGGATCAGCTATTTTTATTTCATTATCGATAAAATACTGGAAGGCATATTCTTTTCCTTTTTCAAGGTTTTCAATTTCAGTCCAAAAATAATCACCGTCTTTTTTCATCTGGAATTCATTTTTTGGTTTCCATCCGGAAAAATCACCAACTGCAAAAACAAATTCCTTTCCGGGTGCCCACAGTACAAGGGCAGCTGAATGGTCATCCGGGTAATTAATACCTTTCCGGTAAGCAACCGGCTTAGTTGCATTAACAACATCTTCTTTCACACAAATATAAACCGAGTCATAAACTGTTTCGCCTGAAGCTTCTGCCTGGGCAACCAGCCAGAAATTACCTGCTTCGGTAAAGGTTTTTGTTGTTGAAACTGAAAATCCGTTTGTTTGGGTTAATACTGTTTCATTTAACAAAAGTTTTAAAGAAGCCGAAACTGAAGAATTGGCGGTTATTGTAACGGCATTATTTTTTAACAGAATGGAATTGTTTGAAGGTTCCGCAATTTCAACTACCAATCCTTCTTCGTAAACATTTACAAAAAGGTCGTTGGTTTGTTTTGAAGCATCAGCTGACCGGAAAACAAAGGCAAGTTGTAAGACTTTTTCATTTTCCCCGACTGAATAAAAAGAATTAATATCCGGTTCAATTTCCAGTTCATAAATTCCGTTTCCCAGATAAGTTAATTTGGGTTGAACTGAATTATTGCCCCAGGTTCCGATAACATGTTGCCAGTCGTTATCCCCTTCTATTTTTACTCCGGTGTGGGTATATAGATCTCCGGTATAATACCCTAATCTGGTTTCTTTTGATGAGTCGAAAGTTATTTTTACACTACCTGAAGCTGTGGGCAGTGCCGGGCTTGTTGTAATCTGTGAATTGGCACCAGAAGCAACACACAGAATTATTACAAACAAAAATAGTTTGTACATTATTAATTTCAGATATTAAAAAAACAAATAGCGTAGAAACCTACGCTATTTGTTTAATAGTAAGATTATTGTTTTGTCATCGTATAAGTATTCTCCGTAAAATCAACTACGATTTTATAGGTTCCGGCTATACTTGGTTCCGGAATCTGTGGAGGATCAGGATTGGCTTCAGTAGCACGGTAGACAAGCTTGCCAAATACAGGAGAAGAACCATCAGGAGCACCCCATTGTGGTGCCCAGGCTCCCTGGCTGGCAAGAATTTTCATACCTCCATTTCCTACCGACAATTCGGTTGTTAATGAATATTTACCTACGCCATCTTTTGTAAAGGCAATCGCATTTGCAGCATCCCAGCCGACTGTTGTTGCTCCTCCTACAAGGTAAACAACATCCGGTATCGGATAAACCACATAGGTCAGATTATCAATATTAGCCACAACCCTGTAATCGCCTTCCACATCAGGTGATGGGATTGCAGGTGGGTCAGCGGTAGCTTCATCCGGTCTGTATACAAGATTACCTCCTGTATTGGTTCCATTTGCATCGGTTCCCCATTGAGGTGCCCAGGCTCCAAGTGTTTTAATAAATTTAATATAAGCCCCGGCTTTCAAATGGGCTACTATACCGTAAACGCCCGGGCTCATATAAGGAGCCGGCAGAGCATTCACATTATCCCATCCCGGATCTGTTGCATCTCCCAATAAATAAATCGGAGGCAATTTAACAGAATACGGAACAGCTGTAAATGAGATTACCTTTGAATACTGTGGTTCTGTGTTATCACTTACGAAACATTTCAGTCGTAATTCCAGATCTACAGGGGCATCAGGAGTCTGTTCCAACATGGTTAACACGTCATTCAACCCTCCAACAGTAATGCTGTAATTTAATGCACTTGTTGTAGATAACTCACGCACAGTGCCAAACGATGTACCTGCAATTCCTAACTGAACACTATAGTTCACCGCTGCATAATAACCAAAATCGGCAGTAGACCAGCTTAAACTAAATGCCACATCATTGGCAGTTTCCTGAGATAGTAACATGCTTGAAGAACCTGTATATGATAAGTTAGGTACCCCCAGGTATTTGATTACAGGTTCAGTTTCAAATTCTTCACAAGAATGAAATGTGAACAATCCAATTAATGCGATAAATAATATTATTATCTTTTTCATTTCGCTTGATTTTTGAGTTGATTAATAACCCGGATTCTGTACGAGATTGATATTAGCAACAACATCGGAAGCCGGTATCGGGAACAGGTCATATTTAGCATCAATAGCTTTTCCTTCCTGAACAGCACCTTTCCATTGCCATATATAATCACCTCCGCTGAATTTACCGAAACGGATCAGGTCAGTACGACGGCTACATTCCCAATACAGTTCACGTGCCCTTTCATCCAGGATGAAATCAAGGTTCAGGTCTCCCTGGGTAATATTTCCATTTGAATTCCCGTAAGCACGTTCTCTCACCAGATTAACATACTGAAGTGCAGTTCCCATATCACCTCCTGATCCGCCTCTGAGTACTGCTTCTGCATACATCAAATATGCATCTGCAAGACGGAACATTGGAAAGTCGGTATCGCAATGGGTTTGATGTGAACCACGAACACCATCTCTAGTGACATTTTTAAATTTGGTAATTGCCCATCCATCGGTAAACAGGAAAGGATCTTCAATATCAAGGTTTTGTCCATCGGTATAGAACATAGCCCTGTGGTCGATATAACCTTCCATAACATAGGTAAGATTTTCAGGATCGAGGATAAATAAATATTTACCGGGAGTTGTAATGACAATGTTTCCACCATCTCTTTCGAGAGTGCCGTCGCCTTCGTTATCACCAAGGTTGTAGAACCAACTGTCGTTGGCACGGAATTTAACCTCTCCGACTTTCAGATCTATCAGAAGCGACCATGTACCATTATCTTCATTGTAAACCATATTAATATCAGAATCCCATCCTGACGGAGTAGCACTTCCAATAAGGCCCCACATATCCATTGTGCTGTTTTTCTCAATGGTATAAGTATAATCGGGAGTTCCCAGGTAAAGATTCACGAGGTATTCTCCTGATTCCTGGATTGCAATATTTGCACCGTTATATTCAAGTGTTCCATCGCCGCCATTGTCGCCAAGGTTAATATCCCAGCCATCGTTGGCACGGAATTTTACTTCATTTGCTGTCAGATCCATCACACCGGTCCAGGCTTTTGTATCAGGATTGAACAATAAATTTGTATCAGAGTCCCATCCTCCGGGAGTTCCACTCCCGATTAAACCCCAATCAGTTTTAGTAACAGAATATGTAGCGGCATTAAAATCTGCTATGATCCTGTAAAATCCTTTTTCAGCAACTTTGATGTTGTTTCCACCCCAGGCACCAATCTGAAGTGTGCCTGACATTCCACCTGCATCAGGATCGCCATTGGTGTCATTTTCAATCCAATCAGGTGATTTAAGCAACTTAAATTCAACATTATCGTTTGCAAAATAAATATATCCTTCATAAACCCCGTCATTGTTTACCGATGCAAGTTTTGCTATATTTTCGTCACCCGGTGACCAGTCTGCGCCATAACCACTGGCAGCCTGATAATTACCGGCAACATAAAGTACAGGGTAATCGGCCACGCTTTTACGCGGAGCGATAATGGCACTTTTCATCGGCATTTTCGCCGATTTAAGTGTTTCAAGGTTGTAGAATTTGCCTACAAAACTTTTCATTGTCCTTAATCCGGACCAAGGTCCGCTGATACCGTAATCGGCAGCAACCATCGATCCGCCTACTTCAGCATTAATGATAAATGTAGTTCCTCCCCAGGTTTGGGTACGGAGTCCGTCAAATGTAATCGGGAAAATTATTTCATTAGACAGGTTGTTATCAGCGAGGAAAAGATATTCGTAATTATTTTCCAGTGTATAACCGGCATCTATGACCTTTTTGGTATAGGTAATAACTTCGGAATATTTTTCCTGTTCAATGTAAACCTCAGCATTCAGATAAAGTTTAGAAAGGAGCATCCATGCTGCTGCCTGGTCGGCTCTCCCGTATTCATTTGTACGGGGAGCTGGCAATAACCCTTCTACTTCAAGTAATTCAGATTCAACATAATTGAAAAGGTCGGCCCTGGCAATTTGCTCAGGGAAGAACGATCCAACAGCATCTTCTTCAGTAACAAACGGGACATTGGCAAACATATCAAGTGCATGATAATAACTCATTGCTCTAAGGAACCTGGCTTCGGCCCTGAATCCCATTATTTCAGTTTGCCTGTCAGCCTGAATGCCGCGTTCATTCATCTTAGCCTCTGTAGTTTCCCTCAAAAATTCATTACATAATGAAATCTGATAGAAAATACGGTAATACATATTGGAGATAAATTCATTGTTTGATCCCCAGTCCATTTCAAAATAATCCCTAAGGTTTCCGTCGTTCCATCCGAGAATTGCTTCATCGGTAGTTACTTCCTGGGCATACCAGTAAGCTCTTAAATATTGTCCGAAACCTTCATCCAAACCACTAAGGTCATTGTTACCATGTGGCCCGATCTGACCTGATACAGATAATCCGGCATATAACTTAGCCAAAACATTAATGTATTTATCAGGGTCGTTGTAAACCGAAGCTGAAGTAAGTACATCCTGATCCAAAGGCAAAGTATCGAGGTCGTTCACACAAGCGGTAAATACAAACATAATTGCACTTACCAATACTACTATGATTTTATATTTCTTCATGATAATCTTCATTTTAGAATTAATAATCAATACTTACACCTAACATAAATACAGTTGGACGCGGATAAATGTTGTTATCAATACCATCGGCTACTTCCGGATCCAAACCTTCATAATTGGTTATTACAATTACATTCTGAGCTGATCCGAAAACACGGATATTCAGTTTGTCTTCGAATGCATTTTTGAATGTATAGCCCAGGTTGACATTATCGAGCCTTCCGAAAGAAGCTTCCCTAACAAAGAAATCAGAAAAATATTTCGGATTCTCGAAGGGTGCCTTTTCAATACTGGTAGATATATTTCTCAGGCTTCCAGATGAATCGTACAGGTTGCTGTAAGAAGTTCCGGACCACCTGTTATTATAAACATAGTTCCCGAGGTTTATCCTTGCAGAAGCGCTAAAATCCCAGTTTTTATAGTTAAGCCTTGTTGAAAGCCCCATAAATACATCGGGAGCAGCTTTTTTATAACGATACCTGTCGTCGTTGGTAATAATTCCGTCACGGCTTGTATCTTCATACAATCCTTCAATCGGCATTCCGTTCTCATCAAAAATCTGCCTGTAAACAAAGAATGATCCTGCCGGATAACCTACACTGTGTATCTGGATAGTATTTCCAACACCTCCGGAGAATCCTCCTGTTTGAACCCCGATATAATCAGGATCGTCAATAGAAGTAAGCTTTGTAATTTTATTTTTGTTGTAAGTAATATTAAATCCAACTTCCCAGGATAAATCCTGTTGTGAGATAATCATAGAATTTATAGAGAATTCAACCCCTTTATTTTCCAGATCACCTACATTGGTTAAAATGTAGTTTGTCAGATTAGTACCAGCCGGTACCGGAATAAAGTTTATTAAATCATTGGTTTTTCTAAGGTAAGCATCGAATGTTCCGTTAATCCTGTTGTTAAACAAACCATAATCAAGGCCAATGTTATAAGTTGTGGTTTCTTCCCACTTAATATTGGCATCGTAACCTTCGGGCCTAAGTGTTTTTACAAAATTGTTTCCGAACTGAATATCGGCAGTAGGTTCACTATAGGTATAGTTTGGCAAATACGGATAATCGTTCCCAATGTTTTGCTGACCAGTAATACCATAACCCAGCCTTAATTTCATGTCAGAAATAACATTGCTGTTTTTAAGGAAAGTTTCTTCTTTCATTTTCCAGGCAAAAGCTGCCGACGGGAAAGTCCCCCATCTTGTATCGGGTGAAAAACGGGATGAGCCATCCTGCCTTAATGTAAAGGTAAGCAGGTATTTATCCATAAATGAATAATTCAACCTTCCAAAGAAAGAAACAAGATAACTTTCTGTTTCATAATCTGTATCGCCATAAACCAAAGAGCCACTTACATTCTGACTATAATCCGTTCCGGCTCTCCAGAAATGCTGCCATGAATAACCGGCCATAACATCAACGCGGCTGTTTAATACGTCAATTTCCTTTACATAATTAAGGTAAAAATCAAGCAACTCGTTTTTCTTATCCTGGGTATATGTATGGTCATTACCACCTCCATTTACCGGATCATATGACCAGGGTGCATCTTCAGGAGTAAAAGAGGACCCATCACTTGTTGAATAATCGGCCCCAAGGTTCAGATTGGCTCTTAAATCAGGCAGAAAATGAAATTTATAATCAACCTGAAGGTTTCCTATTCCCCTGTAAACATTTGATTGGTCATCAGTAAACTTAGGATCCAGCATAGCCACCGGGTTATACCCGGAACGGGTATTTGGTGATCCATCTACATTTTTCCAGGTAAAATATCCACCATAGGGGCTGGTATCATCATAAATGGGCTGTGTCGGGTCAAAACTTACTGCAGCACCAATGGCTCCCTGGTTCGAAAAATTATTATGGATATACATTCCTTTAAAATTTGCATTTATGGAAAGTAGCCCGTCAAAGAATGTTGGGTTCAGTCCAACACTTCCGGTATATCTGTTCAAACCAGAGTGCAATAATACTCCCTGTTGATCAGTAAAACCTACTGATGCCCGGTAAGGCTGGTCGGCAACCGAACCGGTAATACTTAAGTTGTGGTCATGGCTGATTGCTTCCCTGTATATCTCGTCCTGCCAGTTAGTATTGGCATCACCAAGTAATGCAACAGCAGCAGAACCGGATCCATAACGTTCACTTAAAAGATTTCTGAATCCGTTTGCATCGAATACATCGGCCTGTGAGGTATTCATACTTACAGAAACATTTCCGTTGTAGGTAATACGCATTGGTAAGCCTTTCTTCCCTTTTTTGGTGGTAATAATGATTACACCATTGGAAGCCCTTGAACCGTAAATTGCAGTAGCTGATGCATCTTTTAAAACCGTGAATGTTTCAATGTCGCTCGGATGAATGGCACTCAGTGGATTTCGCATACCGGAAATACCATCGTTATCAACCGGAACTCCATCGATTACAATAAGCGGATCATTACTTGCTGATAAAGAAGATCCCCCTCTGATGCGAATTGTTGCTCCTGCACCAGGTGCACCACCAGCGTTGGTAATCTGAACACCGGCAATTTTTCCTGAGACCAGTTCCTGAGGCGATGTAATCAATCCTACATTAAAATCATCAGAGTTAATAGCTGATACAGAACCCGTGGCATCTTCTTTCTTTACAGTACCATATCCGATTACAACAACTTCTTCAAGTTGTTCTGTATCAATCGCCAGGGCAACATTTACTGTACTTTCACTTCCGATAAGAACCTGTTTGGTTATGTATCCGATAAATGAAAATGAAAGTGTCTGGCCCTGATCAACGTTAAGAGAGTATTCCCCGTTAACGTCGGTAACAGTTCCGTTTGTAGTTCCAACAACTACAATCGAAACACCAGGTAAAGGTTCGTTGGTTGATTCATCGATAACCTTACCTGTTACTGTTTTTTGTTGTGCATAACTCATCGAATAAATGAGAATGGAAACAAAAAACAGGAGCATTTTAAGATTTCTGTAGATAATCCTCATACTTTTCATTTGTTAGTTAGTCGTTAAACTAAAAATTAGACATTTTTTAAGTGTTTTGATTCATTATAATTTTCAGCAGTATCACTTTCCCGGATATAATTCCTCCTATCCGGAATTTCCTGAGGCCAAGGTATGGAATTATGTAACATTTATTTTAACATATCTTAACATGCTTTTAATGCAAACGTTTGCGATGTCGTTTGCATCAAATATGTTATATAACAAGTAGGTACCGGTTGGTAATTTTTTTCTTTTGAGATATCTTACAGAATATTCGTTGTTTTAAAGTAGGTAATTTGTTAAAAAGAACTAATTTTAAAATTGAACCTAAACTAAGGAAATGAAAAGTGGTCAGGTTACCATAAAAGATATAGCGCGTGAGTTGGGGATATCTCCATCAACTGTTTCAAGGGCTTTAAAGAACCATCCGGATATAAGCCAGGAAACAAAAAATGCTGTTAATGCCCTCGCTGAAAAACTAAATTATCAGCCTGATGCTGTTGCTTTAAGTTTAAGGCAAAACCGGAGCAATACCATTGGAGTTATTATACCTGAAATTGTACATTATTTCTTTTCATCAGTTATCAGCGGCATTGAGGATGTTGCTTATGATGCCGGTTTTACTGTGATCATATGCCAGTCGAATGAATTGTTTGACAGGGAAGTATCAAATACAAAGGCTTTGCTTTCACACCGGGTTGACGGAATATTGGTTTCAATTTCAAAACAAACTTCTGAATTTAATCATCTTTTTGAAATAAAGGAAAGGGGCATACCTATGGTATTTTTTGACCGGATTGTCCCGGATCTTTCAGCCGATCAGATAATAATTGATGATTTAGAAGCTTCTTACAGGGCTACCAAACATCTGGTTGAAGGAGGTCGTAAGCGGATTGCCCATTTTGCAGGGCCTCAGGGGCTGGTCATCGGGAAACAGCGAAAAGAAGGATATCTGAAAGCTTTAAGGGAAGCCGGCCTGCCAATTGAAGAAAGCCTGATGCAGGAGGCCGATACATTTGAAAAAGCACATATTTATGCCACAAGATTACTTGAATCAAAAAATCCTCCGGATGGAATATTTGCTGTTAACGATCTTACAGCGATCGGGGCCATGCAAACACTTCAGAAGAAAGGTGTTAAAATTCCAGATGAAATTGCTATTGTTGGATTTTCGGACGGAAGATTTTCCGGGATAACTGACCCTACACTTACTTCAGTTGACCAGCATGGCTATGAAATGGGGACTATTGCCACAGAGATGTTATTAAAAAGAATTTTATCGGAAGACAGGAGTTACCCCTTTGAAACACGGATCCTTAATGCAAACCTGATAATCAGAGGTTCATCTGTTTAAAATTTTTTTTCTGTCCTGCAAACGTTTGAAACAACACTTTCGGAAATTTTCGGAACTTCTTTGAAATAAAAATTAGCAGTTGAATTTGTTTTTTTTAGAAAAGGTACCTTATATTTGTTTAGCAATTCACTTTCCAAAAACTATTTTCCTCCAAAAATCTGGATTTTCCTGAAACCATAATTTAATTTTGGTAATCAATCAATTATAATAATATATTATGAGAAAAAAACCGACTCTCAGTTTTTGGCAGATATGGAATATGAGTTTTGGGTTCCTGGGGATTCAGTTTGGATTTGCCCTGCAAAATGCCAACGTAAGTCGTATTTTCGAAACTCTTGGTGCCAATGTAGAAGATATCCCTATTTTGTGGATTGCTGCCCCGGTTACCGGTTTAATTGTCCAGCCCATTATAGGCCATATGAGCGATAAAACCTGGAACCGGCTTGGGCGCAGGCATCCTTACTTTTTATCCGGGGCTATTTTTGCCTCACTTGCTCTTTTAATGATGCCGAATTCGCCAACACTTTGGGTAGCAGCAGGCACACTGTGGATCATGGATGCATCGATCAATATTTCGATGGAACCCTTCCGTGCATTTGTAGGCGATATGTTACCCAATGATCAGAGGACACAGGGATTTGCCATGCAGAGTTTTTTTATCGGAACAGGAGCCGTGGTTGGTTCCTTGCTTCCGTATGTTATGACTAACTGGCTCAATATTCCGAATACAGCCCCCGAAGGAATTATTCCGCCATCGGTACGCTGGTCATTCTATATAGGTGCTGTAGTATTTTTCTCAGCCATAACCTGGACTATTTTTACTACCAGGGAATACCCTCCTGAAAAATTAAAAGAATACGATGAATCTGAAAAGAAAACCACTGAAACCAGGCATGGTATTAACGAAGAGCCTGTCGAAAGCAGGAATTTCAGAAAAGTGGGAAGTTTATTCGGCTTTCTGGGGTTACTGATTGTGCTGGTTACACGGTTTTTGAAACTTGAAAAGGAACTTTACATTTTAGGTGGAATTTTGTTCTTGTTTTTTTTACTGATGATGCTTGCGGCAGCTTTTAAATCGAAAAAGGAAAAAGATAATGCCCTGGTAGAAATTTTTAGCGATTTATTACGAATGCCACTTACCATGAGGCAGTTAGCCATCGTTCAGTTTTTTACCTGGATTGGCTTGTTTTCGATGTGGATTTACACAACAGCCGGTGTTACAAGTGCGAAGTATGATATGAAGCTGGATGAAATTACATATCAGGATTTAAACTATGCTTTGGCAACACTCCCTGAGAATTTACCTGAAACTGCAAATTGGGATAATCTGGAGTCGGTAAAAGAAGATATGAAAACATTTGAAGGGAGATTTGCTCAAAATAAAAAAGTAGTTGCATCAATTAGAGTAGTCAAATTTTTTACGGATGAAAAAAAACTGGTAATATTCAATTTAAAGCATGAAACATTATCGCGATTAGAAACAATCCAGGAAGAGTATAACAATGGTGCCGACTGGGTTGGGATTTTAATGAGTGTTTATAACGGATTCGCAGCAATTATGGCTTTTGTAATTGTTTTTATGGCACGTAAAATACGCCGTACTACAGTTCATTCGATATGTTTATTGATAGGTGGCCTTAGTCTTGCATCATTCTATTTTATGCCTGATCCTAAAATGTTAATGATTTCAGAATTAGGAATCGGTTTAGCCTGGGCAAGTATTCTTTCGATGCCATATGCTATTCTTACCGGCTCATTGCCAGCAAAGAAGATGGGTGTATATATGGGTATTTTCAACTTTTTCATAGTGATTCCACAAATTCTGGCAGCAACCATTTTAGGGTTTATGGTGAAAGATATTTTTGGAGGGGAAGCAATTCTGGCTCTTGTTTTTGGAGGAGTTTCCATGATTGTTGCTGCTGTGCTTGTATTGTTTGTTAAGGATGTACAGGCAGGAAACAAATAATAACTGAAAAGATGAAGGATTATATAATTCATCATGAATGGAAAATAATTGAAGAAGGATTTCATCCCGACCTGAACCGGATATCTGAAAGTATTTTTAGTATCGGTAACGGGAAAATGGGACAACGTGCCAATTTCGAAGAAAAATATTCGGGAGATTCACTTCGGGGATCGTACATCGCCGGAATCTATTATCCTGATAAAACCCGGGTTGGCTGGTGGAAGAACGGATACCCTGAATATTTTGCCAAAATTATCAACTCGGCAAACTGGATTGGAATTAATATTATTGTCAATGGCGAAGAACTGGACCTGGCAAAAGCGAATGTAATTTCATTCAGGCGTGAACTTGATATGAAGCAGGGAATTTTGCAGCGTTCGTTTGTTGCAGAATTAAAAAACGGGAACCGGATTGAAGTTTTTGCCGAACGATTTGTAAGCATCCATGATTCTGAGATAGGGGCAATAAAATATTCTGTTAAGGCTCTTAACTTTTCCGGGAATTTAACAATAGTTTCATACATCGATGGAGATGTTTTTAATGAAGATTCCAATTACGACGAAAAATTCTGGAATGAAAGGTCAAAACACATCCAAGGGACTGAAGGTTGCCTGGAAATGGAAACATTAAAAACCGGCTTCAGAGTATGCACCGGTATGACTTTCACTTTTTATAAGAATGGGGAATTAATTTCTTTTGAACCTGAAAATTTTCAGAAAGAAAAATACATTGAAAGCAAAGTGCAGATACCGGTAGAAAACGGCGACACAGTTGTGATTGAGAAACTTACCTCAACTGTAACATCATTAAACCATCCGGATGATGAACTTTCCGTAAAAGCTCACGAAGCTATTAAAAGGGCATTGTTGAGAGGTTATAACGGGATGCTTGAAAAACACCGGAATTTATGGTCAAACAAATGGGATTCAAGCGATATTATTATTGAAGGCGATAAGGCTGCACAGCAAGGAATTCGTTATTGTATATTTCAGTTGGAACAAACATATTCAGGCGAAGATGAAAGGCTGAATATTGGACCGAAAGGATTTACAGGAGAAAAATATGGGGGTGTTACTTATTGGGACACAGAAGCTTATTGCCTTCCTTTTTACCTCAGCTCAGCACCGGTTGAGGTATCAAAAAATTTGTTGTTATACCGTCATAAGCACCTGATGAAGGCTATTAATAATGCTGAAAAGCTTGGTTTTAAAAACGGGGCAGCTCTTTATCCTATGGTTACAATTAATGGGGAAGAATGCCATAATGAGTGGGAAATTACTTTTGAGGAGATTCATCGTAACGGCGCTATTGCATATGCAATTTATAACTATGTAAATTATACAGGCGATAAAGAATATCTCGCTCCGTTTGGATTTGAAGTATTACTTGCTGTCAGCCGTTACTGGAGCCAGAGGACAAACTGGTCGGATGCAAAAAACAAGTATGTAATTCTTGGAGTTACTGGGCCAAACGAATATGAAAATAATGTCAATAATAATTTTCACACCAATTATCTGGCAGTCTGGACTTTAAAATTTACATTGGAAGTAATTGATTTCCTGAAAAAAGAATTCCCCTATTTATTTGAAGAATTGGTTTCAAAATGGAAATTTAGTGAAATAAAGGAAACAACCCGTTGGAAAGACATCATTGCGAACATGTATTTCCCGTATGATTCTAATAAAGGCATCTTCCTGCAGCAGGATGGATTTTTGGATAAGGAAATTATTCCTGCTTCAGAGTTAAGCGAATCGGAACAGCCAATAAATCAAAACTGGTCATGGGACAGGATTTTGCGTTCTGCTTTTATCAAACAGGCCGATACTTTACAAAGTATGTTCTGGTTTGAAAATGAATTTTCAGAAAAAGAGCTGAAAAAGCATTTTGATTTTTATGAACCTATTACTGTTCACGAATCATCCTTGTCACCTTGTATTCATTCAGTTATTGCTGCAAAAATAGGATACCATCAAAAGTCGTATGAGCTTTATTTGCGTACCTCTCGTCTTGACCTGGATGATTATAACAATGATACCGAAGATGGATTGCACATTACCAGCATGGGAGGAACCTGGATGGCAGTTGTTATGGGATTTGGCGGATTACGTGTAAAAAATAATGCTCTGGAATTTAATCCTTTTTTGCCGGCAAAATGGAAATCATACTCGTTTAAAATAAACTTCAGGGGCAGGCATCTTGAAATTAAAATTGAAGCTGAAAAGCTGACATTATCCAATCACTCGAATCTTCCGGTTGATCTGAAAATATGGGGAAAGGATTTATTACTTGAAACAAATTCTACAAAAACAATTCAGAAATAAAAAATGCAAAAATTAATAATTATTTTTTTTGCTGCTTTCATGTGGCATGTTTCTGTGTCAGCAGAAATAAATCTGAAAAGAGTAGAGCCCATGTTCTGGTGGGTAGGGATGAAAAATCCTAACCTGCAACTAATGGTTTACGGTGAAAATATTTCCAATACAAAAGTCCGGATCGATTATCCGGGTGTCTCAGTTGAAAGTGTTTCATCTGTTGAAAACCCAAACTATCTTTTTATCGATTTAATTATAAGTCCTGAAACAAAACCGGGAAAATTTGATATTATTTTTCAAAAAGAAGGTATTAAAGCCACAAGCTATAATTATGAACTCAGGCAACGTGAAAAAGGATCTGCAAACCGAACCGGTTTTAATTCTTCGGATGTTATTTATTTAATAACTCCCGATCGTTTTGTAAATGGAAATCCTGATAACGATGAAGTTGAAGGGATGAAAGAAAAACCCAACCGGAATAATAAAAACGGGAGGCATGGTGGTGATATCAGGGGAATAATTAACAGCCTGGATTATATAGAAAATATGGGATTTACTGCTGTATGGTTGAATCCGGTACTTGAAAACAATATGACCCGTACATCTTACCACGGATATTCAACAACCGATTTTTACAGGGTTGATCCCCGATACGGCAGTAATAAAGAATACCTTGAACTTTCAAAAGAATTGAAAAAGAGGGGTATGAAACTGATCATGGATATGATTTTTAACCATTGCGGTTCAGAACATTGGTGGATGGGTGATTTACCAATGTCAGACTGGATAAATAACTATCCCGATTTCAGTTATTCAAATCATAGAAGAACTGTAAACCAGGATCCCCACGCTTCAGAAATTGACAAACGTGGAATGGTTGATGGTTGGTTCGACCGTACCATGCCTGATATGAATCAGAGGAATCCGTTCCTGGCAACTTATCTGATTCAAAACAGCATTTGGTGGATTGAATATATTGGGCTTGAGGGAATCAGGCAGGATACCTGGCCTTACCCTGATAAAAATATGATGTCTGAATGGACTAAGAGGGTATTGGAAGAATATCCGGAATTTAATATCGTTGGCGAAGAATGGAGCTTAAATCCTGCTATTGTATCGTATTGGCAAAAAGGGCAAACTAATAAAGATGGCTATGAGTGCGATCTTCCAAGCCTGATGGACTTTCCTCTGCAAAGTGCAGTAAGCGAGGGATTGAAAAATAAAGAAGAATGGGGCAGCGGGTTAATACAAATTTATGAAGCAATTGCAAATGACTTTTTATACCCCAATCCTGGCAACCTGGTTATTTTCCCTGACAACCATGATATGTCGAGGTTTTTTGTACAAATGGGTGAGAATGTTGATTTATTGAAAATAGGAGTTACATACTTTTTAACTACCCGTGGGATCCCTCAAATATATTACGGAACAGAAATTCTAATGTCACATCCGGGTAGTGAGCACGGTGATATCCGTTCCGATTTTCCTGGCGGTTGGGAGGGAGATAATGCCAATGCTTTTACGGGGAAGGGATTATCAGATCAGCAAAAATCAACACAGGAATATATCAGGAAAATTTTAAACTGGAGAAAGGATAAAAAAGTAATCCATAATGGCAGACTTATTCATTTTGCTCCGGAAAACGGAATTTATGTTTATTTCAGATATAATGACAGTGAAGCAGTTATGGTTATCCTTAATAAAAATTCACAGGAAAGCCAACTGAATACAGGTCGGTTTGCTGAAGTGATGGGTGGTTATCATTCAGGTAAAGAAATTATTACTTCAACAGAAATAGACAATGTTTCAGTAATAAATATGCCCGCCCGGTCAGCTTTGATAATTGAATTGTATAAATAAAAAATCCAAATGATTAAATTAAATCGAATAATAAAATGAAAAAGACAATATTTTTCCTCTTGTTTGTTTTGTTCCTGGTAGTAAGCTGTAACCAGGCAGGCAAGGATACAACAGTACAAAAGGTCGTCGAAAATCCTTTGAGCTGGTCCGAAGATGCAGTTATGTATGAAGTTAATGTCAGGCAATATACTCCTGAAGGGACTTTTAATGCTTTTGCAGAACACCTGCCACGATTGAAAAAGCTGGGTGTTGAGATTTTATGGTTTATGCCCATTCATCCTATCGGTATTAAAAACCGGAAAGGAACCCTGGGCTCATATTATTCAATCAGAGACTACAAAGCTGTAAATCCGGAATTTGGCACACTTGAAGATTTTAAATCGTTGGTTAACAAGGCACATGAAATGGGATTTAAAGTTCTGATCGATTGTGTGGCAAACCATTCTTCATGGGATAATGTATGGATAACTGAACACAAAGACTGGTACAGTCAGGATTCACTTGGAAATGTAATTCCACCGGTTGCCGACTGGAGTGATGTTGCCGATTTGAATTACGATAATGCGGATATGCGTGCTGCCATGCTGGATGCTTTAAAATACTGGGTTGCCGAAGCTGATATTGATGGCTACCGCTGCGATTATGCAGGTGGTGTTCCTACCGATTTCTGGGAACAGGCGAGGTCTGAACTGGATAAAATCAAACCTGTATTTATGCTTGCTGAAGACCAGGACCATCTTGATTTACTGAATAATGCATTTGATTGCAATTACGGATGGACTTTTCATCATTATATGAATGAAATTTATAGCGGAGTAAAACCCGTATCTGTTATTTCGGAATATTTTGCCCAGGTTGATACCACTTATCCTCCGGGTACCTATCCGCTTCAGTTTACAACAAATCACGATGAAAACAGCTGGAACGGGACTGTTTTTGAACGCCTCGGTGATGCTGTTAAAACTTTTGCTGTCCTTTCGTTTACTGTTCCCGGAATGCCATTGATTTACAGTGGTCAGGAAGCCGGGCTGAATAAACGGCTGGAATTTTTTGAAAAAGATGAAATTGACTGGTCCCACGATCCTGCAATGGGTGAATTATATACAAAACTTATCGACCTGAAAAAAGAAAATCCTGCCTTGTGGAACGGAGATGCAGGTAGCCGGATAAAATTTCTGGAAACTTCAGTTCCTGAAAAGATTGTGGCGTTTACTAGAGAAAAAGATAAAGACATGGTTTTAGTTATAATGAACCTTTCACCGGCACAGGTTAGCTCAACTGTAAATATCACGGAAAGTGGCAATTATACCGATGTTTTTTCAGGTGAAAATGTAAAGTTACAGGCAGGTTCAGAAATGGATTTTAAACCCTGGGAATACTTTGTTTATGTGAAAAACTGAATTTTAAAAAGAATTATTCGGTTTTAATAAACCTTTTTAATCATGTTTTGTTTATGTTTTTATAAAAAGTATTTAAATAAGGTTATTAAAAATATTTGTTAGGTTTTTGGTTAGTTTAAGTTAGGTTTAGGTTTAAGAGGGTTGATACAGGTCAACCCTTTTTTTTGTTTGATTTTATCTTTTCATTATACCGTAGCAAATAATTTTCAGGATAATATCGACACTTCTTTTCAGGTTTAAAGAAGAATAAACTCCGGCAGAAAGTGGCATCTCCAACCCTTTTATAGCCATGGTAATCCCGATTGCCGCAAGACTGAAGTCGTAAATTTCAAATTCGTTTTTACGGACCCCCTCGATCAATATCCTTTTAATGATCCTGATTTCGTTTTGCTCGTATTTTTGTTTAATATCTTCAATAAATCCGATCGCGGTAACATCGTTTTCAAGGGCGTTGTAGAAATTAGCCAGTTCTCTGAAAGTAGTAAGTTTGGTTAAAATATAATCGCGGAGTTTATCAACCGGATCTGTATTTCTGTTTACAACCTTGTCAAGTTCTTTTGCCAGAATCTCAACTTCTTTCATAATTACTGCCTGAAAAAGGTCTTCTTTGCTTTTGAAGTAATAATACAATGAACTTTTCCCTTTTCTTACAGCATTGGCAATATCGTCGAGTGTAGTTTTTTTGTAACCGTATTTACTGAAAATTTCCTGTGCTGTTTTCAGGATTGTTTCCCGGTTCAGGTCTCTTTTTGTACCGTTTTCGTTATTGTTTTGCATATTATCTGCAGTTTCGGCAATGATTTAACGAGTAGCAAATATAACTGAAAAATTTAAAAATTTAATTTTATATCCAATCACCATTTATTGACGCAAGTTTTAAATCCAATTGTTTCCTTTCAAGATTGGTGCGCCAGATTTTAACCTGAAGGTCATCTCCCAGTTGATATTTTTTATGAGAGTGTTTTCCAACCAGTGCATAATTTTTTTCATCGAAAACATAAAAATCATCATCCAACTCACGGATTGGGATCATCCCTTCAATTTTATTATCAAGTTCGACATAAATTCCCCAGTCGGTAATTCCGGAAATTACACCTTTATAAATTTCGCCAATATGGTCTTGCATAAACTCAACCTGTTTGTATTTTATCGAAGTACGTTCGGCATTTGCTGCCCGGGTTTCCATATCGGAAGAATGGCGGCACATTTCTTCAAATTTTTGGGCATTTACCGATCTCCCGCCTTCGAGGTAGCGTTCCAGCAGGCGGTGAACCATTACATCGGGGTAACGCCTTATGGGAGAGGTGAAATGGGTATAATACTCGAATGAAAGCCCGTAATGGCCAATGTTCCTTGTAGAATATTCTGCTTTTGCCATGGTCCTGATTGCCAGGTTTTCAATTACATCCTGCTCTTTTTTCCCCTTTACATTTTTCAGTAATTTGTTTAATGAATCGGAAATCATCCGCGGAGTTACAAGTTGAATTCCATAACCAAACCGATGGATAAAATAATTAAACGATTCCAGTTTTTCAATATCCGGTTTATCATGTATCCTGTAAACAAATGTTTTTGGGTTTTTATTTCCTTCGGGATTCCCTATCAGTTCAGCCACTTTTTTATTGGCAAGCAGCATAAATTCTTCTATCAGGTTATTTGATTCTTTTGCTTCTTTAAAATAAACCGATAACGGTTTTCCGGTTTCATCGATATTGAATTTGATCTCAATCCGGTCGAATGCAATTGAACCTGCTTTAAAGCGGTTCTCCCTCAGTTTTAATGCAAGATTATTAAGATTTAGAATTTCTTTATTCAAATCGCCTTCACCTGTTTCAATTACCTGCTGGGCTTCTTCATAAGTGAACCTGCGGTTTGAATGGATCACAGTTTTCCCAAACCACTGATGAAGTACTTCAGCATTTTCGTTTATTTTAAAAATAGCTGAAAAACAAAGTTTATCTTCATTTGGCCGCAAAGAACACACGCCGTTTGAAAGCCTTTCGGGCAACATTGGAACCACCCGGTCGACCAGGTACACCGAAGTTGCACGGTCGTAGGCTTCATCATCGATCAATGAATTTGGCTTTACATAGTGGGTAACATCTGCTATGTGGACACCAACTTCAAACTGGTTTTTTCCCAGATCTCTGAATGACAGTGCGTCATCAAAATCCTTTGCATCAGCCGGGTCGATTGTAAAGGTAACCACGCCCCGCATATCGCGCCTTACGTTTATTTCTTCTTCCGGGATTTCAAGAGGTATTTTTTCAGCAACTTTATCTACTTTTTCAGGAAACCTGTATGGCAAGTCAAATTCGGCAAGGATAGCATGCATTTCAGCATCGTTATCGCCGGTATCGCCCAAAACATCAACAATTTCACCAAAAGGGTTTTTTGCATGCTGAGGCCAGTCCAGGATTTTGGCAACTGCTTTCTGACCGTTTTTTGCCTTATTCCTTTTTTCCCAGGGAATAAAAATATCGAAACCAACTTTTCCCGAAGGGATAAAAAAACAATAATCGCCCGATATGGAAACGGTGCCTACAAAAACCGATTTTGCCCTTTCAATAATTTCAATAACTTCTCCTTCTATGTCATGTTTTTTTCTGTGGGCATAAAGCAAAACCCTTACTTTGTCATCCTGCATGGCATGATTTAGGTTGCGTGATGAAACCAGTACAGGAGAATCGACTTCACTGCTGTTTATATATGCAAATCCTTGAGGTTGAAGGTCAACAGACCCAATAACATACCCACCTCTTGATTTCAACCTGTATTTTCCCCTTGCTATAAGGTCGAGGTATTCGTCATCGTAAAGCTCCTGAAGAACAACATTGATAAGCATTCTTGTTTCAGCATCGTGTATTCCCAATTGAGAAGCAACCTGTTTGTAATTTACTGATTTTGAGGGTTGGTCATATAAAATGCCAAGTACTGCCTTTTTTAGTTTTGTTTTATTGTATGTGGCCAGTTTCCTGCCCTTTTTTCTTTTTTTCTTTTTTGCCATTTTCCAGATTTTAGTTGAAGGTAGGAAAGATTTAATTAAAATGATAATAAAAAGGATAAATCATTTTGGCTTAATCTCCTTGCTGATTGAAATAATCATTTTTTGTTTAAATTAACATGCAGTAACATTCTTTGTTTACAGGAATTTGTATGTTTGTACTCCGGTTTTTAAAAATGAAGATTGCAAATAAAATACCCTATTTTATTATTGCAGGTTTTATTTACCTGCTGATATATTCATCATGTGCAAACCAGGGAACTCCATCAGGAGGTCCCAGGGATTCTATTCCACCGGTTTTACTCAGAACAGAACCCGAATACCGGAAAATTAATTTTAAGGGCGATGAACTTCGTTTTACATTCGATGAATATGTTGTTTCTGACAAAATTCCTGAGATGCTGGTTATTTCGCCTCCTCTGAGTAAAAGGCCTATCATAAAAATGAAATCAAAGACCCTTATTCTTGAATTTAATGAAGAATTAAAAGACAGTGTAACTTATTCTGTCGATTTTAAAAATTCAATAGAAGACAACAATGAACGAAATCCACTGAAAGACCTGCGTTTTTCTTTTAGTACCTGGGATGTATTTGATACCTTGCGAATAGCAGGCATGGTAAAAAATGCCAAAACTCTGGATCCTGTTGAAAAGGCATTGGTAATGCTGTATAAAAATCTGGAAGACTCAGCAGTTTATAAACTGATCCCGGATTATATTGCCAAAACCAATCAGAAGGGGATTTTTATGATTGATAATATTGCTCCCGGCAAATATCACTTATTTGCTATTAACGATGCCAATTCAGATTTAAAATATAATGAAGGTGTTGAGGAAATTGCATATTACGATTCATTGGTGATTCCCGAAGTCCGGTTTATTGAAGAGCCCGATACAATTGCATCAGGGACAGATTCACTTCTGATCAGTGGTCATTACCAGTTTAGCCCGGAACCTTTTTATTTAAGGCAATTTACTGAAGATTTATTCGACCAGTTTTTAATCTCATCTAACCGTGAAACAAAAAATAAATGCAGGTTTATTTTTGAAGAGGCTGTTGATGATACTTTCGGGATAGTACCTTTGAATTTCAACCTTACTGACTGGTATTTATCTGAACCTAATACAACCAATGATACTATTACTTTATGGGTTACCGACACATTGGCTTCAAAGCTTGACACGATGGTTCTTGACCTGATATACAATCAGTTGGATTCCACAGGCATGGTTTACCTGAAACACGATACAGTTGATATGGTTTTTATCGAAGAAAAGGCTGAACCTGAGAGGAGAAGGAAAAGGGACAGGGAGGAAGGCGAAGATGTAAAGGCGCCTCCGATAGAACAATTTTCAATTCTTGATAATATAAAGGGTAAAGGATTCGATTTGTTCAGATCTGTGATCCTGAATGTTCCACAACCTGTAAAACACTTTAATTTGGATATGGTACACCTTTATCTTCAGGAAGATACAACAGGAACTCCCCTTTCATTTGAGATTCAAAAAGATACAACCGGCTGGAGGAAATACCGTGTTGATTATAAATGGGAACCGAACACAGAATACCGGATTGAAATTGACTCAGCAGCCTGCGAGAATATCTATGGAATTACAAACCGCAGGTTCATGAAAAAATTTACAACCCAGAAAGATGATTATTACGGGACTATAATTCTGACAACGGAAAATGTAAATGGAAATATTATTTTGCAGTTGGTAAGCAACGACGACGAAAAAGTAATCTCAGAAAAAAAGATTGATTCAGATGGATTGGTTGTATTTGAATTTTTAGCACCTGAAAAATACAAGCTTAAAGCTATATATGATAATAATAATAATGGAAAGTGGGATACGGGAAGCTTTATTGATAAGTATCAGCCGGAAATAATTGCTTATTTTCAGAAGGTTTTTAAGATTAAATCGAATTTTGACCAAAAGGAAACCTGGGATTTGACTCCTGATTATACTTTCCCGAAAAACATTTTTGATAAAGATCTAGAGGAAAAAAAGAAACAGGAAGCGAAAGATAAAAATAAAAAAAGCACCCAGAATACCAATTCAAGCGGATTTGGCATCAATTCAGGTTCGGGAGGTGCAGGAAGTATTTTAAAAAGGAAATAGGTTTTTTCATTGCGAATTTTTTATCCTGGGAATTTTTATTTTTTTTCTCAGTGGTTGAAATATGTGGAGTGTATATTTTGAAGAATCGATTTCCCGTGTTTTATTTAAGTTAAAATTAGTCTAAATAATAATTAATTATCATAAAGTATTTAATTCAGAATACTATTTTTGTTAATAATATGATCAGTTCATTTCGAAAATATAAACATATACTGATTTGGTTTGTAATTCCAGCTTACTTATTGGTACTCCAGAATTCAATCTTTAACCAGCATATTCATATACTTCCCAACGGGCTGGTTATAAGCCATGCGCACCCCTTTAATAAAAGTACCGGCTCTGATCATTCAGATTCGGGGCATACACATTCAAAGGTCGAATTTTTTGTATACAATAAATTAGCATTAGATTATTTTGACAATAGTTTTCATTTAAGCTGCTATAATACTTCTTTTCCTGTTTTACAGGAAATATTGATAATAAATGATATATCAGTAAAAGGGAATTTCCCTCCTGTTAATTCGTCCAGAGCACCTCCTGTCAAGGTTATTTAAATAAAATCCAATATTCAATTAATTAAATAACCTTAAAATAAATTTCAATGAATTTGTTAATAAAAATATTAGCAGGATTATTATTTGTGCTGATTGCATTACACACCTTTGCCAATGATCCTGAGAAAAAACCAAAAACCGATGCTATGTTATTTGGCGATGTTAAATCTGAAGGAATACATATACCCTTTGCTACAATAACAATCAAAGGGACAACAATAGGGGCTGCAGCTGATGTTACGGGTCATTTTAAAATGACGAATCTGCCAATTGGTAACCAAATTGTAATAATTTCAGCAGTTGGTTATAAAAATTTTGAGAAAGAGGTGATGCTTGAATCAAATAAAAGCGTTACCATTTTAGCAGAACTGGAACCTGACCTGATTGGTATTGAACAGGTTGTGGTTTCTGCCGACAGGAATAACAAAAGCCGAAGGGAAACACCTACTATTGTAACCAGTATTAATCCCAAATTATTTGAAAGGATTCAAAGTGTTACTCTTAGCGAAGGATTAAGCTTCTCGCCTGGTTTGCGTATGGAAAACAATTGTCAGAATTGTGGCTTTTCTCAGGTCAGGATGAATGGATTGGAAGGACCGTATTCCCAGATACTTATCAATTCAAGGCCAGTGTTCAGTGGATTGGCAGGTGTTTATGGATTGGAGCTGATTCCGGCAAATATGATTGAACGTGTTGAAGTTATTAGGGGTGGAGGCTCGTCTATGTACGGAAGCAATGCAATAGCAGGAACCATAAACCTGATTACAAAAGACCCTGTTTCAAATAACTTTGAAGCTTCGGTGACACATGGTATTACAGGCTTAGGAAAAGAAAATGATATAGCAAACGATTACACTGTTAATCTGAATGGTTCATTCGTTTCTTCTGATTATAAATCCGGTTTAAGCATTTTTGGATTCCATCGCGAAAGAAATCCTTATGATTCAAATGGTGATGGTTTTTCAGAACTTTCAATTATTGAAAACACTACTATTGGTGCCAGGTTGTATCAAAGGATTGCAAATCGTGCTAAACTTACTGTCGATTATTTTAACATTAATGAGTTCAGGAGAGGAGGCAATAAATTTGAATTGCCGCTTCACGAATCTGATATCACTGAAAGTATTAAACATAAAATAAATTCAGGGGCAGTAATATTTGATGTGCTTCTCCGCGAAAACGATAAATTTTCGGCATTTTTTTCCGGGCAGGGTGTGAATCGTAGAACCTATTATGGTGCTAACCAGGATTTATCAGCCTATGGAGAAACAATAGATTTCACCTATGCTTCGGGAGTTCAGTATATTAGAGAATTGAACAGGTTTTTGTTTGCACCGGCTTCATTGACCGCTGGAATTGAATTAAACGGCAGTTTTTTAGACGATGAAAAACTGGGTTATTATGATATAGAAAATGAAACACATATAGGAAATACTTTGGTTGCTGACCAATCACTTTTAACACAGGCTGCTTTTATCCAATCGGAATGGAAAGCCGGGCAATTGGTCATTGGCACCGGATTACGTATTGACCATTATAAAGTTTCCGATAAAGCACAAAACAACATCGATGTTACCGGCAATGTGTTAAGTCCGCGTATCAGTCTGTTGTTTAATATAGGCGAACATCTTCAATTCAGGGGTGGGTATGCCCGAGGATTCAGGGCTCCACAAATCTTTGATGAAGACCTGCATATTGAAACTTCCGGATCGAGGCAGGTACTGCATATTAATGACCCTGATTTAAAACAGGAATCTTCAAATAGTTTTACAACTTCATTAAGTTTTATTAAAGATGAAGGAAACTGGCAATATCAGTTTTTGGCAGAAGGATTTTATACTCAATTAAATAATCCTTTTGCTAATGAATATGGTGAACCGGATGAAAAAGGTATAGTCTATTATACCCGTGTTAATGCTGAGAAAGGAGCCACTGTTCAGGGTGTAAATTTTGAATTGAATGCTTCCCCTTCTTATAAATTTCAATTGCAATCGGGATTCACTATACAGAAAAGTTCTTTTGAGAAAGTTCAGGAATTCGATGAAAAACGGTTTTTCAGGACACCGGATACCTATGGTTTTGTAAGTATGAACTACAGTCCTACATTGCTTTTTAATATTGCCGTAACCGGTAATTACACTGGTTCGATGCTGGTTCCATATTTTGGTTCGAAACTTGAAAATCCTGAAGAAGGGCAGTTAAATAAAAGCTGTTCGTTTTTTGATTTAGGAGTAAAACTTAGTTATGATATACAAATTACAGAGGGTGTTAAAATACAATTGACTATTGGCACAAAGAATCTTTTTAACAGCTATCAGGATGATTTTGATACAGGTATTAACCGTGATCCGGGATACATTTATGGCCCCATGTCTCCCCAATCATTTTATTGGGGAATAAAAATCGGGAATTTGTAAAGATATGAGAAAATAATTCAGGAAAGGCTGCAGTTTTAAACTTGCAGCCTTTTTCTTTTGTGGTCACTCAAAAAGATTGTTAATTTTGTATGTGTTATATTTATGATAAATTATGAACAACAATGATAATTCCAAAAAACATGGGTTAGGCAAAACAGCTAAAGACCGAAAAAACAACATTATTGTTATTATTCTTGCTGTTTTACTGGTAGCAGTTGCAACACTTTTTGTTTTACAGAATCTCGACCACCGTCAAATTGTTACTGAAATAAATAAAGAAAAGGATCAGATTCAAAGTGAATTAAATGCTATGATCGTTCGTTATGATTCTTTATCTACAGAAAACGATACATTAAATCAGGAACTTTTTGTTGCTCAAACAAAAGTTAAGGATTTATTACTCGAAGTTGAACAGACAAAAAAAATCAGTTTTACGCGAATTTCCGATTATCAAAAAGAAATAACCACATTGCGTGGTGTTTTACAGGATTTTGTTGCCCAGGTCGATTCGTTAAATCTGCGCAATATTCAGTTAATGGCTGAGAACCGTGAGGTTAAAGAACAGGTTGCTCAGGTTGAAGCTAAAAATGAGCAACTGGAACAGGAAACCGAACGCCTGCAAAAAAATCTTGACAGGGCAGCTCAGTTAAATGCTGTAGGATTAATAGCCGAACCAATAAATAACAGGAGTAAACCTACCCGTTTTGCCAAGCGTGTTGAAAAAATAAGGATCACTCTTACAATTAGTGCCAATGTTACAGCAAAGCGCGGTGCAAAGAATATTTATGTCAGGATCAGAAGGCCGGACCATCTTTTACTTATGAAATCCGAAAATGACCTGTTCCGGTTTGAAGATTTAAGGATTAATTATTCTGCTGCCAGGGAAGTTAACTACGAAGGATCGGAACTTCCTGTAAATATTTTCTGGGACAATACCGGAGAAGCTGAATTAATGCCAGGAAAATATACAGTTGATGTTTTCATTGATGGGAATAATATTGGAGAAACTGAATTTGAATTGCAGTAATCTGAGAATTTCCCTCAATCTCCCCAAATAAATAAAACGAAAAATACATGTAACCTAACGGACTTTTTAAGCGTCGAACGCATAAGTTCTGATAATTTTTATCCGGTATACCCTGAAAG
>JAFGGF010000100.1 GCA_016930735.1 Prolixibacteraceae bacterium | reverse complement strand
TCGTAAGCAAAAGTCCGAAGTTCATCAGTCGTTATTCTGTTGGTGTTCCAGAGATTGATAATTGCCCTGCTTACCTCCTCGTGTCGCAAATGGCGGGTATATTCGCCGTTTGGATTATGGGAAATAATCAAATCATAATGTTTTTCGGGCAACAAATTCAGAATGGTTTGCTCAACTTCTTCTTCATCCAGCGGATTTTGATCAGGGCCGTCATCAAGGTCGCCCATATTTCCTTCCGATTTCAGTACTTTTAATGCGTTGTAAAATTTTGACGCACGATCAGTATCATCACCCCGGCAAACCGAAACAATAAAACAATTCCATGACGGGTGGCTCAGAATTGTCCCGCCGGCCCATAACGTTTCATCGTCGGGGTGGGCAACAATTATTGCAACGTTTTTCGGTTTTATTTCATCCATTAATTTATTTCCTGCCAGTTTTTTAAGGTGTATTAAAAAAATGCTTCACAAAAGCAGTTGGAATCACGATTTACTTTGCTTTTTTGTTGGGATAATCAATACCGGAAAAGTTGTATTTTGTAAAACCTTTTCAGTAACACTTCCCATGGTTGAATTTTCAAACCATCTGCGGCTGTGCGAACCCATTACAATAACTTCCGCTCCAATTTTATTGGCTGCTTTTAAAATAGCTTCTGCACAGTCACCTTCTTCAAGTAGCGTTTGAATATGATTATCTCCAAGAAAAAGTTTTGACTTATCAAGAAATTGCCGGGATATTTTTTGGGGATCAAAAGTATCTTTCTTTACTATTTCACTGGTATTCAGATGACCTGTAAACCCCATAACAGTTACATGTTCAGTTAATTTATAATCCTGTGGATTTGCCAACACATGCAATAATGTTATTTCAGCTTTCATTCTTCGGGCAAATAAAAAACCTGTTTCTGCAATCTTTTGAGCACTTGGATCAAAGTCCAGAGCAATCAATACTTTTTTCATTTCTCCTTTTGTTTTCTTTCTAAGGGCACAATTCCGGCCATTTCGCCAATAATATTTACCAAATCAGAACCGGTTGGAATCACAATTTTTGCATTATTTCCGAGCGATGCTTCCAGCGCTTCCAGTTTTCGTAAAAGCTGTGCATTCCCAATAAAATATTTATCGGCAGCTTCATTTACCAGTTTAATAGCCTCCGCTTCGCCTTCGGCATGTAATATTTTCGATTGTTTGTAGCCTTCTGCTTCCTTAATTTTTGCGCGTTTCACTCCGTCGGCAACAGTTTCTGCCGCGGTGGCCGAATCGATGGCAGCTATTTTTTCATTTTCAGCTTTTACCACCTTATTCATGGTTTCCTGCACATCGGCAGGCGGGTCAATCTGTTTTAATTCGGTGCGTATAATTTCAATACCCCAGCTTTTGGTTTCTTTATGCAGTGTTTCGTGCAATTCGGTATTTATTTTCCCGCGTTCGCTGTTGGCCGATTTTAAGGTAAGCGTTCCAATTATGTTACGGAGGGTTGTGCGGGCAAGATTCACAATCTGCCACTGGTAATTATCAACATCATAGGTTGAGCCTTTTATGCTTTCCTCGTCAGGTTTTACCCTGAAATATACCTGGGCATCCACGCTGGCATTCAGGTTATCGTTGGTGATGATTTCCTGGGGTTCGGCATCCACCATTTGTTCTGTAATGTTGACCATAAAAAGGCGATCAACCAGAGGGATAATCCAATGAAACCCGGGATTGGCAAGTTTTTTATATTTCCCAAGCCGCTCAATAAGACCACGGTGAGTAGGCCTTACAATCCGAATTCCCAGCAGCAAAAATATGGCTACGGGAATGATTAAATACAAATAGTTCATTTAAATGTTTTTATAGTATTACTTCGTTTATTTGCTTTCAGAAAGAGTAGTCAAATGAGTCAATCACATCCATCAGGTCTTTCTTTGTTTTGCCCAGTTTGGTCGAAATATTTTGTAACAAATCATCTCTTGAGGTACGTCCCCAAATCATATCGGCATCCGTTAATTCAGGATACTTAATTCGCAGTTTATCTTTAATGTATCCCCACTGATTCATATCAAATTTTGTTTCCATATCTATAATTTTATAGTTAATCCGAATTTGCCACCACTAAATGCACTGCCTCCTCCAAACTCAAGGTTTATCCCCACTTTATTGCTGAAATAGTAGCGACCGCCAATTTGTGCACCTAATCCAAGTCCGGAAGTATGAGAACCTTCATAATCATTTGGAGAGTTCCAGCTATAAAATCCGAGATTTAATCCGGCATAAAAATCCCAGGGAGAAGGAATATCCAATATCCTGTTAAAATGATAATTTGCATTCCCCAGAATACCGATTACAGAATGTTTGTATTTATGATCCCGCCAGTTGTCGTTGAACGAACGAAAAGATGCTTCAGCTCCCAGCGTTATATCGGGGTGCACTCCATAATCGAACCCCAGGTAAACCGGAACACCCCATGATGAGAGGCCGACACCAAAGTTAACCTGCGACTCGCCTTTTGAAATGGGGCTTTGTGCAAAAGCAACACTGGCAGCCAATACCAGGAAAAAAGTTAAAACTTGTTTCTTCATTTTAATAATTTTTATTTTTATTATTTTGTGATTTTTTATAAAAAAGAATTCTCAGCAATACAATAAATGCAGCTATCGGAAGCAGTATGTCGATTGCTCTGAAGGAGTAAAACCCAAACGTTACGATGGCCCATAACAGCACCAGTAATCCTGCAATAATGTAAAGTGAATTTTTCATGGCATATATTTTTAATTTTTAAAAATTATTTTACCGTAAAACTTTCCGTGGTTAATACCACCTGGCGGCCCGGGTATTGGGTGTTTATACCTTCTTCAGTGGTAATAAATATTTTTACCGGCTTATAGGAAGATGCCGTTTCCAGCGATGCAGTGTGACGTTTGGAGAAAAAGCTCGTGGAGCTATTTAACTGTCCCAGATTTTCGTAGTTTCCCTGGTCTGTTTCCATCCAAACCACATACGTGTTTTTTGATGCCTGTACCCTTTCAACTTCCGCCAAATCCGACACTTCCACCTTAACAATATAATTCTGGTTATTGTCCTGTTTCACTTTTACAAAACCTTTTGCTGCCGGAACAACAGTTGAATTTAGAAAAGTGATTTTTTTTGCGCACGATGTGAATGGAATTATCATGATTAGCGAAAAAAATACCAATAGGAATCTTTTTGCCGGTCTGTTTATTTTTTGCGTTTTCATATTTTTTGAATACTAAATTTCCGCAACTGGCGGAACAGTTGTGAATGAATTTTCACTACAGCAAGTTCAGAACTTTACAGGAAAAAGCGTTACACAATTCTGACTAAGAGTTACATCATTCACACATTAATGAATCAATCCCGTGACAATTCATACTGGTCTCTGAATAATTCATAAATTTGAACAGGAAACGGGATAATTATAAAATCAAAGAATTATTACTTGAATAGCAAAAGCAGCAATACGATACCCAATCCCGACAAATTCTGGTTTGCGCTCGATAATGCGGCAAAAATATTTCCGGCCGTTATTACCAAAGAGGTTACTGCCGTTTTCAGGTTGACTGCCATATTGAAACAACC
>JAFGGF010000099.1 GCA_016930735.1 Prolixibacteraceae bacterium | reverse complement strand
TCTTTCAGGAAATTATAAAACGGTTCCACACCAAAATCCTGAAGCATCCTCACTGCAGGTACATTCAGCGACCGCGCCAATGCTTCATTTGCCCTCACAGCACCGTCGTATTGCCTGTCGAAATTTAAAGGAGTAAATCCGCCAAAACGGGTTGGTATATCAGGCAACAGCATGGTTGGAGAAAGTCTTCCGTTTTCCATCATTGCTGTGTAAAGAAATGGTTTCAATATGCTCCCGGTGCTTCTGGGAGAGCTGATAATATCGACATGATTACCGTGTTCAGTATCCTCCAAATCGTTGATATTTCCGACATAAGCCAGCACATTTCCGGTTTTTACTTCAGCAATAATAACTGCTTGATTAAAAACACGATTTGCCTTTTGCTGCTGATGATGTGACTCAACAATCCCTGTAACTCTGTCCTGATATTCTTTGTTAATTGTAGTCTGAATTCGGTTCCCCTTATGTTCTTCCACTGCCCTTTCAAGCAAATGGTAACTGTTCGATGGCAATGGATAAACTTTATCGGGCAAAGGTTCAAACAAGGATAAATTATAGGTTAAGGAATCAAGAGTACCGTCTTCAAGCAGATTTTTTAATACGCGATTTCTTTTTTCGAGCAAAAAGATTTCCCGTTTCCCCGGATAAATTAATGACGGTGCGTTGGGAAGCACTGCCAGGGTAGCAGCCTCGCTCCATGAAAGCATTTCAGGTGGACGGTTAAAATACCTCCACGAAGCTGCATCCAATCCTACCACATTGCCTCCGAAAGGTGCATTGGCAGCATACATTAACAGTATTTCCGATTTACTGAACCGAAGCTCCAGATTCAAAGCCCACAACATTTCAGTAAGCTTGTTGTAGTAACTGCGTTTTTTACCTTCGCGGGCAATCCGGCAAACCTGCATGGTTATGGTACTGCCGCCACTCACAATTTCTCCTTTTTTTATATTCAGAATCAGGGCCCTGAACAAAGAAACCGGATTGATCCCCGGATGGTAATAAAAATATTGATCCTCAAAATCAAGCAGGCATTTTTCAAATTTTTCAGGGATTGAATCCGGCTGCGGAAACCGCCACTGCCCGTCATCAGCAATACGGGCTCCAAGCAATTGCCCATCGTTACTTTCAATAACTGTTGAAAAAGGTTTATTAAAAAGAGGCCGGGGAACCATCAGCCAAATCCATATTAATAATATCAGGATGATAAATAAAAGCACAGTTGTAAATCGTTGCTTTTTTGAAAATCGCCTATGATATATGATTTTTTTCAAGCAGGAATTTTATCATTTGCAATCAATACCGGAAACTGTCATTAATAAAAAATCCAGGCTTTTATTGTAATCCAAATCTTCGTATTCAATTCCAAGTTTTCTGATATTTGAATAATAGTCATTGATTTTATTGAAATAGTTTTTCTCCAATTGCACAGAAGCTGCTTTTTCGCCCATTTTTTCAAGAAGGAACCATTTTTCCAATAATCTGCCGGTCCTGCCATTTCCATCCTGAAAAGGATGTATCTTTACAAAAACCAGATGGATCAATGCTGCATAATAAAAAATCTCGAAATCGGTTAAGTCCTTTTTTAGCAAAGAATCAATGTCACTAAATAATCTATCCAACTCAACTTTTACAATTTCAGGGCTGGCAGCAACATATTCAATTTTATCATCGCTGTTGATTACAAACATTGGATTTGTCCTGATCAATCCTTGCTGACTTTTGGGTAAAAGGTTTGAACATAAAATAGAATGTGCCTTTTGTATATTTTTAAGGTTCAATTTATTATTATCAATAAAATCATAGGCCGCGTACAGATCATCTGCTTTTCTGGTATAATCTGCTTTATATTTTACTTTTAAAAATTTGTGTTTGTAATAACTATCAAAATCAATGTCTTCTCCCTCAATTTTCGACGAATAAACCGAAGAAACCGATTTATAGAATTGAAAATAATCAACAGGAATTTCAGGATTCTTGATTCCACTTAATTTCTCAAGCGGAGATTCTTTCACTCTGTCGATAAAATCTTTAAGAAGTTTTGATGTTAATATTTTCAATTCCATTTACACAAAGATAGTTTTAAAGCTTCATTTAATATCATACTCAGAATGACTTTAATGCATGCCGTGAATATACTTCCAATTACCGTTTTTTCACTTCCACCCATTTTCCCGGCTGGCGGGCATAAACCGAATTATCGTACATGGCTTCGCAGCTTACAGCCGGCAGATAAAACTTTCCTTCGTACGATGCCGAAAGCCGGAATTTGAAAGTCCTCACAGAATTTTGCGGCAGGTCGAAATAGGTATAAATCCGGTCGTCGCGGATATCCTGGTACTCAAAGTTGTTTTCAATGTCAGCCGGAACATCATTCAACCGTTGATTTAATATTTCCCAACCTGAGGGAATAATGCCGGTTAAAGCCATATTTTCATAATTACCCCTGATACCCGGATGTTTAACCTTTACATTCATTATTAAGTCATCGCCCTGATACAGTTCCACCGGATCGATCCTGTTTCCGGATTTATCGGTGTACCAGATTTCCATGCTCATATTATTTTCAGCGCCGGTTCCATCATCCTGAAGTGGTGTTCCCCGGGATAATAAGCGGGTATATACCATTCCCTCACCCTTGTTTTGAACCTTTACTGAAACTGTTTTATCTCCGGAATCAACCGGAAAACGGATAAAAGGAACAGAAGTTTTAAAATCTTCCTTTTTACCGTTTATTTCAGCCTGTATATTCATCTCCGGTTTATTGTTCATATCCCCGATAAATTGCGAAGCTGCATAAAAACACCAGGCAGCAGTTTGTGTGCTTAACCAGTTGCGCTGATTTAATTCATCCGAGATTTCTTTTAAAACCACAAAAGAATTTTTTGAATCTTTTTGGAGGATCAGGGTTTCAAGGATCATTGCCTGGTCGCGTAAACCTGAGCCATAAGTTCCACCGAATTCATTATAATCTTCCACATTGCTATTTTCTCCTGCCAGTAAATCGCCGGCAGCACTGGCTTGCCCTGCCAGTAAATAAGCTGCAGCCAGCCTCCATATGGCTGTACTTGTTTTTATTACTTCACGAAGGCGGTTCATCGAACTCAGGTCGGGTGTGCCTGCCAGTGCCAAAGTGTATAATCTGTATGCCTGATCCAGTTCATGCCCTTTATAAAAAATCCCATTCCTGAATCCGGCTTGCCGGTTCCAGCTTCGTGCACGGTTTTGCTGGTAACGGATCCATTTGTTTTTCATCCCTACGGGAAGAGAATATCCGTTTTGTTCTGCCAGGATCATAAAATGGCCGGCATAACTTGTCCCCCAGTCATTGGCATAATTGCCACCGGGCCAGTAGCTGAATCCGCCATCGTTAAGCTGAAATGCCATGAGCCTTTGTAAAGCATATTTTATGTTGTCCTGAACATCCTGTTTTTGTGCAGCATCCATATCATTTAATTTATCGAGGAAAAGCTGAGGAAAAACTGCCGAGGTTGTTTGTTCAATACATCCATGCGGATA
>JAFGGF010000018.1 GCA_016930735.1 Prolixibacteraceae bacterium | reverse complement strand
TGCGCTAATTCTTTATGCTGCTCAGGTGTCAGCCCTTTAACAAATGCTTCTTCTTTTTTGACGTAATCGAAAGGAAGCCCGTATGCACTGATATTGGTCAGCATACTATGCAAAGCACCTATTGTTTCAAATGCGCGGGCATTCGATTTTATTAAAGCATCTTTGGTAAATTGTAATCCTTCATCATCAATTCCCTGTAGGTATTTTTCCATTTCATCCTTGAAAATCTGAACCGATTCCTGGGTTGCACCTGACCTGACGCTGGAACTGGCTGAAAAAGTCCCATAGTTTTTACCACCTGAAAAACCTGTACGGGCACCGTAAGTAAATCCCTTTTCCTCTCTGAGGATCATATTCACAATTCCATTAAATGATCCACCAAGTTTATAATTCATTACAGTTGCCGGATAAAAGTCGTCATCCGATTCAGGCAAACTGTAACATCCTATATTTATTACCGATTGTTTTGCCCCCGGAACATCAACAAAGTAGATTTTGGAATTTTCGGGAGCCTCAGGTACGGCAATTTCCGGCATTTCAACATCAAATGGGCTCCAACTGGCTGACAAATCTGTAAGAGCAGTCATTACCCTGTCCTTATTTATTTTTCCAACCACGTGCATCCTGGCAACAGAAGGAGAGAAACTTTTCGAATAAAATTCTTTTAAATCCTGCATCGTAATAGATTCCACTGACTCAACAGTACCTTGTTGCGGCAAGGCTAAAATACAATCTTTGCCAAATACAAGTTCATTAAATGTATTACTTGCAAGCGATCCCGGATCTGCTTCACTTCGTTTTATCGAATTGATCATTCTTGCTTTTATCAGCCCGAATTGTTCTTCATCCCAACGCGGTTCCAGTAAAATTTCCTTTACGAGCGCCAGTGTATTTTCAAAATTTCTCGTGAGGCAGTTCACCATTACAAACATATTTTCGGATCCTGACCTGACCGAAATATTCGCTCCCAGCATATCGATTGCTTCTTCCAGTTCTTCAGGAGTTTTATTAGCCGTTCCTTCGGTAAGCATACTGGCAAGGAAACTGGCTGTTCCTGCTTTATCTGCCGATTCGAGAATATGGCCTCCATCCATAATAATAGAATATTGAACCAGCGGAACTTCATCCTGTTCGATTCCCCAAATTTTCATTCCGTTTGAAGCTTCTCCTGTCCAAACCTGTGGTAGTGTGATCTCCGGATCAGGACCGACAGGTGGCTGTACTGTGCGGTCAAAAGCAGTTTCGGTCTTTTTGATTTCTTCTTCATCAACAATTGCCGATTGATCGACTTCGGTAGCATCGGTAATATTTTCTTCAACAACGTTTGCTTTAACTGAGTTTTCAGCGATCAGGTTTACCTGCCCTTTGGGGACAAAACTGGTTGCAACGTAAGGCATATCTTTGATATATTTGTTGTAAACCCGCATAATATCATCAATGGTAACCGCCTGAATATTGGCAATATCATGTTGAATAAACCCGGGCGACCCGGCATATTCATTATAACTTGCCAACTGGAATGATTTATTTAAGACAGAGCTGATACCATTATAAAACTGTGTTTCAATCCCGGCTTTATATTTTTCAAGGTCTTTTTCAGTAATACCTTCTTCTTCAAATAATTTAAATGCTTCAAAAACAGCATTTTCTACATCGGCCAGGCTGGTTCCTGCATTTGCACCAACCGAAACAGTAAACATACCTGATAATTCAAGAGCCCTGTTCCTGACACTTACCCTTGGCGCCAGTTTTTTATCCTTTACAATTACTTTATAGAATGGAGTTTTTTTGCCGCTGCTAAGTACCTGCCCAAGGAAATCGAGGGCATAGGCATCTTTGCTGTACTCTTCGGGAACAGGCCAAACCATGGTTAATTGCGGAGTACGTGCAAAATTATCCTCATGATATAGTTTTTTGGTTTCGTTTAAAGTAACAGGAATTGGATCCATATCCACTATTTTTTCACCACCGGGAATCTCCCCGAAATATTTTTCAACCAGTGATTTTACGTCTTCAGTTTCAAAATCACCGGCAATTACAAGTGTTGAATTGTTGGGAACATAGTATTTATCATGGAATTCAATTACATCTTCCACAGTAGCATTAAATAAATCCTCCATTTCCCCAATTACAGTCCAGTTGTAAGGATATCCTTCAGGGTACAGATTTTTGGCTATTACCCAACTGTTATGCCCGTATGGGCGGTTATCGTTCGACTGGCGCTTTTCATTCTGAACCACATTTTGCTGGTTGGCAAATGCCGATTTGGTTACTGTGTTGGTCAGATAACCCATACGGTCGGATTCAAGCCATAAAACCATTTCCAGTGCATTTTTAGGGACAACTTCGTAATAAACAGTTCCGTCATTACTGGTTCCACCATTAAGTGTACCCCCGGCACCCTGAATTTGTTTGAAGAATTGATCCTGTGCAACATTTTCCGATTGCTGGAACATCATGTGCTCGAAGAGGTGCGCAAATCCGGTACGCCCCGGCACCTCACGGTTGGATCCAACATGATACTGAATAGCCACAGCAACTATCGGATCTGATTTGTCCTGGTGGAGGACTACATTCAGCCCGTTGTCAAGTTGGTAAAGGTCATAATCGATTGAAAGATTTCCATCTGAATCCTTTGTTGTATTACATGCAAAAATTAACAGGGAAAGAATTCCGATAAAAAATAAACGGTATTTTTTCATGGTAATAAGAATTAGTTGATATTTGATTTTTTACGAAGGTAACAAAAATGGATTTTAATAAAAAGATGAGTAAACAATATTATTCTTATAATTTAGATGAATGAAAAGCCTACATGAAATTAATCAAAGAAAGTAGGGTAAAATGTAACTAAAACCACTAATTTTAAGAATGCCAAAAAGAATTAGTATTTATAAATTTAAAATTTAATATCTTCCGTTATGAAACAAATCAAAGTACTTTTTTCACTTGTAATTGCTTTATTTTTAGTGACATGTAATCAGCCTGAAACACAGAGTAAAAACTTTAAGGTGGATTACAAAAAGTTTGAATTAGGTAACGGATTGGATGTAATTTTTCATACCGACCGCTCCGACCCTGTAGTTGCTGTGGCGCTGACTGTACATGTAGGTTCTGCCCGCGAAATAGAAAACCGCACAGGTTTTGCTCATTTGTTTGAGCATCTTTTATTTAACGAATCGGAAAACCTCGGTAAGGGTGGGCTTGATAATTTAAGTGCCAGAGTAGGAGGATCAGGGGCAAATGGCTCAACTTCCAATGACAGGACAAATTATTTTCAGACAGTACCCAGCGATGCACTTGAAAAAATGTTATGGGCAGAAGCCGATAAACTGGGATGGTTTATCAATACCGTTACTGATCCAGTATTGGCAAAGGAAAAAAGTGTGGTTCAGAATGAAAAGCGTCAGGTTGTGGATAACCAACCTTATGGACATACTGAATATGTGATCGATAAGAACCTTTTCCCTAAAGGCCATCCTTACAGCTGGCAGGTAATAGGTTCACTTGAGGATTTACAAAATGCAACCCTTCAGGATGTAAAGGATTATTATAACCGGTGGTATGTCCCCAATAATGCTACTCTTGTGGTTTCAGGCGATTTTGATACAGGAAAGGCAGAAGAGTGGATTCATAAATATTTTGATGAAATCCCTCCAGGACTTCCTATTGAGCCGCTTCCCAAACAATCCGGCGAGGTCGGTTCCATAATAAAACTGTATCATGAGGACAATTTTGCCCGGTTACCTGAATTAACCCTGGCCTGGCCTTCGGTTGAACAGTTTAATCCAGACATGTACCCGCTTGATATCCTGGTTCAGTATCTTTCCAGAGGGAAAAGTGCTCCTCTTTATCAGGTTTTAGTGGAAGATAAAAAGCTGGCTCCCGGCGTCAGGATGAGTGATCAATCAATGGAGTTAGCAGGTAAACTGGAATTGACCGTCCGTGCCTATAACAATACAGATCTAAATGAAGTTCTGGATGCAGTTCAGGAATGTTTTGAAAGGTTTGAAAAGGAAGGAATTCCTGAAAAAGACCTGGAACGGATCAAAGCGGGGCAGGAAACAGGTTTTTATTCGGGGCTTTCCAGTGTACTGGGAAAAGGCTTTCAACTGGCACAGTATAATATATTTACGGGCGATCCCGGGTATGTCAATCAGGATATCCAGAAAATACTGTCTGTTACTCCGGCTGATGTTATGAGGGTATATGAAAAATATATCAAAAACAAACCTTATGTGGCTACCAGTTTTGTGCCAAGAGGACAAATCAATCTTGCACTCGACGATTCAAAAAAAGCTGAGGTGGAAGAAGAAGTGATAGTGCTGGGTGAGGAGGCTGTTTTTGATGCTACTGCAGAATCACAATTTGAACGCACACCATCAACTTTCGACAGGACAATTGAGCCTCCCTATGGAGAAAGCCCTGAAATAAAGGTGCCGGATGTTTGGGAAACCGAACTTCCTGATGGTATGAAAATTTATGGTATTGAAAATCATGAAGTGCCATTGGTGCAGTTTGAAATGTTAATTGACGGAGGTTTTTTGCTTGAAGATTTGAATAAGACAGGGGTAACAAACCTGGTGGCTGAAATGATGATGAGGGGAACTGAAAATAAATCGGCACGTGAGTTGGAAGAAGCTATTCAACAAATCGGGGCTTCACTCAGGATTTCTGCATCAAAAGAATTTATTTCCATTTCAGGAAATTCACTGGCAAAAAACTATCAGGAATTAATAAATATTCTAAAAGAAGTTTTAACAAAGCCACGTTGGGATGAAGATGAGCTGGCGCTTGTCAAACAAAATATAACGAACCGTATCAGGCAGCAATTGGCTAGTCCAAATTCAATGGCGCAGAATAATTTTGATTTGATTTTATATGAAAAAAATGATATCCGCTCAAAAAATATCCTTGGAAATGAAGAATCTGTAAATGCAATCACAATGGATGACCTGAAACAATATTTTGTTGAAAATCTTTCTCCATCTGTTGCAAAGTTTCATATTGTGGGAGATATCAGCAGGCAGGATGTGCTAAATTCATTAAAGGGTATTGAACAGGATTGGGAGGTAAAAGATGTAACAATCCCAACACCACAGGTTCCTGAAACTATAGAAAAGTCAACCGTATATTTTTATGATATCCCGGATGCCAAACAGTCGGTTTTAATGATTGGGTGCCCTTCGCTTTCCGCAGTCGATGATGATTATTACCCGGCTTCTGTAATGAATTACCGTTTAGGCGGAGGTGGTTTTGCTTCACAGTTTATGCAGGTACTCCGTCAGGAAAAAGGTTATACTTATGGCATCAGGTCGGGATTTTCAGGGAATCGTAACGACGGGATTTTTTCATTATCGGCAAGTGTAAAAACAACCATTACCCTTGAAGCATTACAGCTTGTCAAAGAAATAATGGAAGAATTTCCGGCAAGTTATTCTGAAAACGACATGGAAATTACCCGGAATTATATGATAAAAAGCAGTGCAAGAGCTTTTGAAACAGCAGGAGCCAAACTGAATATGCTTGAAAATGTCAGCAATTATGGCTGGGATTATGATTACGTAAAAAAGAGGCAGGAAATAGTAGAGGATTTTACAGTTCCACAGATTAAAAGCCTGGCAGAAAAGTATGCAAATCCCGGTAAAATGATCTGGTTAGTTGTGGGTGATGCCAGCAGCCAGTTTGAAAGGTTGCAACAACTCGGTTATGGAGTACCGGTAAGGTTGAATTAAATTTTCCTGAAATATTAAATCTTAGTTGTTTTAAAACAAGATAATTAATCCTTGGTTAAACTTCAATTTTATTTGTTGAGTGGTGGTTCTATTCAAGCTTTCCATCCAGCCAGTGAATGATATTCAGTAATAGTTTGTAATTTTCTCTGGCATCCTCTCTGTTCATTCCTGCCTTGATTTTTTGTGGACCGGCTAATTGTGCACTGAACATGGCAGCTTCGCCGGAAACAACAATTTTCCCTTTTCCGAATTTTTTAAACGCTCCCTGATACCTGCCTTTGGCGTTTATTATTTCCGTGTTTTTATCGAAAACCCAGGCAGTATCGGGTAAAAGGATCACGTATTTTTCAGTGAATTTTAAAATAGGCTTTGCATCAGAAGGGATTTTAAAAGCCTGCCCTGTAAAGGATACAATTTGCTGAACAGATTCATTTCTGTTTCTGCCTTCAGTAATGGAACTTCTTACAAGAGTTTTTTCATTCAGATTAAAATAATCTGGATGATTTGAGGTAGTATCCCTGGCAAAACCATCCGATAATTCAAAACCAAAAGCAGCGGCAAGGTTTTTGGCCGCCCCTCCAAAAGGCATATGGTCGGCTATCAGGAAAAGGTTTCCTCCTCCAGAAACCCATTCTTTGACTGTGTTTATTTCATTTTCAGTAAACGCAGGAAAAACTGGTTTATACCAGTTTTCTTCGTTCTTTTTATTCAAGGCATTGGAAATAACAAGGATTTTTCCTGTTTCCAGTTTTTCTTTGTCGAATTCACCTGAGTAGGATTTAACCTTATAACCATCTCTTTCCAGAAGGGTTGCAAATGCTTTATAACGCCCGTCTTTTGTATGAAAGTTGGAATGCCCTTCGTCGATATAAACAATAGGACCTTTTCCGGGTTTATATTCAGGATTTTTAATTACGGGATTATATGTTGTATCTGCAACCTGCTGTGAGAATGAATAGTAATTAAAAGAAAAACTGATAAGTAAAATGATTAATTTTCTCATATAACAGTATTTTGTTGATGAGATCAATTTACTAATAATATCAGATTAAAAAAAGGAGGCTTGAACCCCCTTCTTAGATTATAGAATAATTACAGTTTCAATGTAATTTCAATCAGTTTTTTATTAAAATAGTCAAGTTTGTGTAGGTTCATTCACAATTGCTGTTCCATGTACTTGTCGTGTGAAAAATATTTTTTATTACCTTTCACTTCGAGACAAAATAGCAATGTAGCAATGAAAAGTTACTCTTGTCCCATCAACCAGAACAATTTCCAGCTTCCATCATCCTGCTTTTTATAAACTGTAAGAGTACGCATATCAAAATATGTTGTGTCCTGTATGTCGTTGGTAATAAACTTTTGTTTGAAAAGTTGGGTTTCAAATGCATAATTTTGGTCGACGAAAAATTCTATGGTTTTGTATTCTACACCTTCGACTGAATAAGCATCAAATACGTTTTTAAAACCTTCCCGGCATCGCTCTTTATTCCAGGCAGTGGGACCAAATCCGAACATGTTAAGAAAACCTTCATCGAGGAAGAACATAACAGAGTCCAGGTCTTCATTTTCCCAGGCTTCCATCCAGAGTTTATCAACTGTAGCGATTTGCTGTTTAACTTCTTCCTGGTACTCTTCGGGTGATTGTTCATGGTGTTGCCGGCACGAAACAGTTGCCAGAACAACAGTCGCAATAAAAATGATTAAATAGTTTTTCATAATTTTTTAGTTTTAATTGGAATTTTGTTTTATGATTATTTCACAAAGTTGAAAGAATAAATGTAAATGGGCTAAAGCCCGCTATCAGAAGGGTATGTGTAACCCCGGTCTTAAGAATATGAAAGTTAAATTGGGCTTCAGCCCTAAAAGTTTTCATTTCGTAAAAATTGAAATCCTTTTTCAATTCAATCCAAACGAACATATTTTTCAACCGAGTAATTGTTTTGGTCGATGTAGCCATTGTCATCAACCGGGTAGGTCTGAATAAGCGTGTCTCCTTTTATTTCGAGCTGCATTTTAATTGAAGTGCCAACAATCGATTTTCTTGCATGGTAATCAATATTCTCAGTATAATTATTGCCGTTCAACGTGTAAGTCCCGCCACCGTAATAATCCATTTTTACACCGTCAAGTACATAATCACCTGAAAAGGAAAAATGGCTGTTTGTCCATATTTTTATTTGTTTTCCATCAAAGTCGTTAGGCGAACTTGAGCTAATCACACCATCGTTTACATTTTTTACTTCAACCATGTTCCAGTTACCGATAATCTCAGGCCTTTGGTACTCCACAAAAGCATTCAATGCAAATTTCCAATTCCCGTTATCCTTTTTCAGAACAGCAATCTGTTTATTTTTCGATTCCCGTGGTTGGCCTTCTATTTCCCATTTCCAGGTGTTATCGCATACAACCCACGCTGAATTGCCATTCACATTGACGATACAGTTTTCTTTTATGTTCCGCGGATTTATAAAAACAGTATCAGCCATGTTCCGGGTGATATATTTTTCGTACAAAGCTTTGATATCATCCCAGCCGGAATAAATTGTTATACCCTCAATCCGTGTTGCAGTTTCATCCTGAATGTGCAAGGCCAATACTTTTTCCAGGTTATTGACGGCAAATTCATCGCCTTCTTCCTGAAGGACTTTTAAAACGGCTTCTTTTTCTTTTTGTTCATCATGATGGCAGGAAAAAATAACAAATGGGATTAACACAAAAAAGAATAGTTTTTTCATGGTAGTAGTTTTTGGTTTATACTACAAGTTACGGAAAACGAATTAAAAAATCAATCCCAGTGATGATGTAAGTGGTTGTATTATAGGAAGTTTAATTTATGTTAAGCAAAAGCATTGTTCGATTGCATATATAAATATCAGGTAATTTTGGTTGTTTTCAGGCGATTAATTCTTAATAAGGGGAAAGTAAAATGTGTGTTCTGTGGGGCTGTTATTTTATATAATCAAGTATTCTCTTAACCTGGAAAGCATTTCCATGGCCGGGGAAAACCATTTTAGCACCCTGTTCGATAACTTTTTTCCAGCTTTTCCTGATTTGTTCGATGTCTTCAGCGTAAATAGGCAGTCGTGGCCCCGGAGTAAATAAGCGGATGTTGTGAGCCATACATCCGGCAAAAAAATCTCCGTTATCCAATAATACTGAAACATGCCCGGCAGTATGCCCGGGAGTATAAATAACTTTCCCTTCAATGCCGAAATCATACAACGGAAAATCATCATCATTCAAAATAATATCGGCTTTTTGTGGCGGAATTGGCATCCTTCTCATCATTGGTGAAAAGATCGTATGGGAGACTTTACCCCATCTGGTAACACCCGGAGGCCAGTTAAAAAGACCTTCTTCAAGGATTTCCCTGTCATTTTTATGAATTGCAATTTGTGCTCCGGTTCGTTCTTTAATTGCTCCTGCTGAGCCTGCATGGTCAAAATCGGCATGTGTTAAAATTATCAACTTTATTTCATCCGGCTCAATCCTGAATTTTGTAGTATATTTTTCAAATTTTTTTATTGCATTTGGCGGTCCACCGTCAATCATTATAATTCCCTTTCCTTTTAAAATATAGCAAGTGTTTATACCGAATTTTAGAGAATATATTCGTAATTTCATTATAAATTATTGTGTTTGTTTATTCTCAGAGGCCATATACCTCAACAGTGGAAACAATGATTGGTATATTTGTATTTTGTGGATCCGGATAAGATCCTCCTATTGCATATATTTTATTATTCACTTTACCCAAAAAATATCCCTGCCTTCTGTTCTGTAAAGGTATTTCTGTCATCCATGTATCCACTTGTGGATCATATACTGAGTTTTTATCAATTACCTGCAATCCGTTTGTAATTCCGCCAACCAGATATATTTTACCGTTCATTTCACTTGCACCTGCCCCCATCCTGCTCGTTGGCATCTCATTTCTTTTTGCCCACGAATCTGTATCAGGGTCATATACAAAAACATTTTTATATGCAAATGAAACCAGGTTTTCATCGCCACCGCCAAAGACATAGATTTTACCATCCAACACACAAACTGATATAAAAGCTCTTTCAGCAGGCAGAGAAGCTTTCTCTGTCCATTTTTCTGTTTCAGGATTGTATGCCATAACCCTTGACGTAGGATGCATAAACAGATTGTTGGAACCACCGATCAGATAAATTTCATCCTTTACCACAGCAATTCCACAAAATGCAATATCAAAAGGTATATCGGCTTTTTGATCCCATTTATTTGTTTGCGGATTATAAACAAATATTTTTTTTCCGGCATATCCGTAAGGATCGGTTAATCCGCCAAAAACATATATTTTGTTTTGAAAAGCGCAGGTTGCATGCGCGCAGCTTCTTTCGGGCATCGGCTCCATTTTTGTCCATGAATCGGTTGCAGGATTATACATTTCCATCGATGAGGTTACAGAGTGGTCTGTGATAAATCCACCGATCATGTAAATTTTCCCATCGACAACTGCACCTGAAGTAAAACCCCGCGGAGTGGGGATGGGGCTTTTGAATGTCCATGGTTCATTTTGAGCATTGGAAATTAAGGTGGTGCTTAACAATCCGGCAAGGATTACCACATTAATAAATAGTATTTTTTTGTTATCAAATTTTTTCATGCTGTTACTTTTTATATTTTGAACTGATGAACTGGCTTTGTAAAAATGTACCCTGGTATGTTTTTTTGTTTTAATTACTGATTATGTAAAAATATCTGTTTTCACTAACCCTGGGATTTATCCCAAGGGGCAATACAATTAACAATATGGGCTTCAGCCCTTAATTAGAATTAACTGGACTAATTCCAGCGAATTCTTGTATGTCGAATCTCCGGGATTTATCCCGGAGTTAATTAAGCATTTCGTGTTTACATAAACTCGGTATATTGGAAGTAAAGTCAGCATAACCAATACTTCTATAATTTCCGGCGAAAAAAATCTATGGTTCGCTGAAAAGAATCATTTGCATACGCTTCGTTGTAAATTGGAAGCCAGGATGCATTAAATCCATGGCCTGCTCCGGGGTAGATTTTTATTTCCACTTCTCCGCCCTGCGCTAATACGGCATCTCGCAGTTCATAGGCTTTTGAAACCGGTACAGACTGATCTTCCTCGCCATGTAAAATAAGCAATGGCGGAAAATTTTTAACTTGGGAATTCAGTTCCGCCGTATATGAACTTCCGCCCCCGAAATATTCAACAACCCCTTTCACCTCGGGAATTGAAGAAGCAATCGAAACAGCCAAAAAAGAACCCAGTGAATACCCCAGCAAACCAACCGATCGCTTAACAGAGGTATCTTCCATTAAAAAAGTGACTGCACTTTTAACCGAAGACTGCCACCTTGACCAGTTTTCATCATTCCCTGCCTGTACGGAGTTGCCCTCTTTATACGCATAATAATCAAGCGCAAGCGCCACGAATCCCGAATCGGCCAGATCCTTTGCGATGGCAGCATAAACAGGGGCCCAGCCCTGGGAACCATACAGGATAATCACAGCCGGATGGATTCCCGGGGTAGATGGTTTTTCAATAACGCCATGTATTTCAGGGAATAGGCCGGGTGTTGTGAGTAACCGCGATTCCTGACTGATTCCGGATGTTGTGATCAGAAAAGACAGGCAGAAAATGAGTAAAGAACATTTTAGTTTCATTTTTTTTTAGTTTATATGTTATTAATAAGAGGAATGTCCTGGAGTTTTATTATTCCTCGTACAGGTTGATAAATGCCCTCATTATGGATGCCGGGCCGGCGGAACCGTGCCATTCCCCTTCGAATACCTGGGTCCGTACATCCAGGTTGGGGTAGTTTCGTGACTTCAGTAGATTTGCCATCTCATTCAAACCTGTGATCGAATTCTGATCTTCGAGTCCCCCGATGCTGAGATACAACCTTGCGTTCAGATCGGTGTGGTTTTGGCTATAGCCCTTTTCCATTTCGAACAACACACGGTTGCCGTAGTTGATACTCGGGCTTCCGGCAAAGTACCGCTGGAACATTTCGGGTCGCTCAAACATGGCAAACAGGATAAAGAGCCCCCCATAGGAGTATCCGGCCAGTGCCCTTCCCTGATCTGATATCTGATATTCCGATTCGATAAACGGAACCAGTTCATCGCAAATGAAATTCAGAAAACGGGGTGCCCCCCCGGTTTCAACCTGGATGGTTGTATCACCGGACATTTTTCTCAAAAGACCCTCCCAGTACTGTTCATCACCCTTATTAATGGTCGGTGTAAGGTCCCGTGTGCGCCACGCTGCCCATTGAAACATATTTTTAATGTCATAGGCGATCCCAACAACGATGACCTGCGGAAATCCGGTAGGAGGAAATCCAAGAACAGTTGACATATTCGCTACCATCGGGAACAAACGGTTGCCGTCGGTCATATACATCACCGGGTATTGTTTTGATCCGTCGGAAACATAATCCAGGGGAAGCTGGACATAGATGAGGA